>CAZMAM010000009.1:0-44710 GCA_964564305.1 uncultured Eubacteriales bacterium | reverse complement strand
TTTTCGCGATGTTCCTATTATATCAAACAAGTATTAACAGGATATTAAATTGACGCAATTTTTGCCTTTAGACAGGAATTTTTAGAGGTCACCTTATGAAAGAAGGTATCGCGTTTAATCTGACGAACGGGCTGAACCGGTCACGCCGCATAATGGCAAAAACAGCTCTTCGCATCTGAACGACAATTTTTGTGCGGTATTACCCTAAATTACAGAAAATACAGAAAAAGCGCAATTCGTTCGGGCAAAAAAAGCGGCAGCCGGCCTTTTGCGCGGCATTGCCGGAGATTGCCTTCAGTCAAACTGCTTTGCGCATTCCCGCAGCCGGTTTATCACATCAATTTGCTGCGGACAGGCCCGTTTGCACTGACCGCACCCCAAGCAGTCGCCGGCACGGCCTTTTCCCGCTACGGCCTTTTGATACTGTTCACGGCCCTCTTCGAGCTGCCCCCACACCAACTGCCGATTTCTTGCGGCAAAGATTTCGGGAATGGGAATTTGTTTCGGGCAGCCGGCGGTGCAATAATGACACGCGGTACAGGGAATGGATTTCAGCCCCGTCATAATTTCCTGCGCCTTGCGGATGGTTTCGTGCTCTTTCCCGCTCAGCGGCTGAAAGCGGCTCATGTAAGAAAGATTGTCCCGCATTTGTTCCATGTTGCTCATACCGGACAGCACCGTGATAATGCCGTCGAGGGACGCGGCAAAGCGGATTGCCCATGAGGCAAAGGAAGCGTTCGGGTCGGCCGAGCGGAGGACTTCCTGAACGGCCTTGGGCGGTTTCGCCAGCGCACCGCCCTTGACCGGTTCCATGACAACAATGGATTTGCCGTGGTGGCGGGCCACCTCATAATTTTCCCGCGCCGCGACATTCGGACTTTCCCAATCGGCGTAATTGATTTGAAGCTGCACAAATTCCGCCTGAGGATGCGCCGTCAGCAGTTCATCCAGCAAATCCGGCGTCGCGTGAAACGAAAAGCCCCAGTGCCGAATAAGCCCTTTGGCCTTTTGTTCCTGAACAAAGTCCCAGAGATGATACTTATCGTAGAGCCTGTAATTGCTCTTTTGCACCGCATGCAGCAGATAATAATCGAAATATCCCGCGCCGGTGCGCTCCAAGCTCGTATACAGCTGCTGCTTCGCCGTCTTTTCGTTATGCGCGCCCAGCCACGCGCAAAGTTTGGTAGCCAGCGTAAAGCGTTCACGCGGGTAGCGGTCGACCAGCGCTTCCTTTGCCGTCTTTTCCGATTCTCCGTGGTCATAAATATAGGCGGTGTCAAAATAAGTTTGCCCGGCCGCCATAAACGCGTCGACCATTTGCTTGGTTTGCTCGATATCGATCTTGCCTAAACCGGTTTTCGGCAAACGCATCAGCCCGAAACCCAGTTTTGGCGTCGCTTCCCCAAAATAGTTTTCCAAGCCCGTTTCCTCCCGTTTTGTTCTCTTTTGGTACTCTTCTTGCCCGACGCCGATTTTGCCGATTGCGGTTACCGGCATATTTTGATTCATAAGCGCCGGCTGCCTGAAACAGCACCGCACAAAATCCGGTTACCTCGCAATACATTCCTCCGCGCGGAAAATCTATTAGGGCATCACCGCACAAAGACCGGCTACAGCCTTTGTCGCTCATCTACGGGCATCATGTCCGTAATTTAGCTAAAAATCCTCGCGAATACACAAAGGTTTCCCTGCGGTTTTTGTTTCATCCGGCGAAAAATCCGTTTTTTGCTTCACGCACGACAATCTTTTTGCGGTGTTGCCTTAAGCGATATAGCGTTAAAAATAGATGACCGGAGCGGTCGCATCCGGCGGCGCTACCGTCAGACGGTAATCCGTTTCTTCTTTAGCCCCGATGGCGCAAAGGGCATCGGCGGAGGCACGGCGCGCAAGCTGCGGGGTATTGTTCTCCCGGCTGAGATGAGACAATGTGATGCGAGTGGTTCCGCTTTGAACCAGCTGCGGCACAAACTGTGCACAGACACGATTGGCTAAATGCCCGCGGTCACCGCGAATCCGCTCTTTTAAAGCATACGGATATGACCCGTTTTGAAGCATCCGCTCATCGTGATTGGATTCGATATGCACCAGATCGCACCCCAGCAGCGCCTGACGCACCGTTTGCGTCAGGCATCCGATATCGGTAGCGACGGCGGCAACGCGCCCGTCCGGAAAACAAATGCGGTACCCGCAGCTTTCCAAGCTGTCGTGCGGCGTGGGAAAGGGCGTCACCGTCATCCCCGCCGCCTCTGTTTCTTCGGTAATCATCCGTACATCCGCTCCGGGGGGAAGGGCATCGGCCATAGCCATCCCTTGGGCGGTACCCGCGGTGCAATACACCGGAACCGGAAACCGTTTTAAAAAGACTTTTAATCCCCTGATGTGGTCGATATGTTCATGCGTAATAAAAATTGCCCGGATAGATTCCGGGGCAATATTTCGCGCCGAAAGGGCTTCACACAAACGCTTCGCCGAGACGCCGGCATCGATCAGTATTCCGCCAGCCGGGGCGACAAAGCAAGTGCTGTTGCCGCTGCTTCCGCTAAACAAAGGGCAATACCTCGCCATACGCTCCTCCTTATGCCGGAACCGTGGCCGCAGCGGGCAATACCCGTATCCGTTCCACATCCGCGCCCAGAGCGCTGAGCTTTTCCAATATACTTTCGTATCCCCGCTCGATATATTGCACTTCCTCTACGGTGGATACGCCGTTGGCGCAAAGCGCCGCAATCACCATGGCGGCCCCGGCGCGAAGATCGTTGGCTTTCACCGGAGCGGCGGTCAGCCCGTGTACGCCCTGAAAAACCGCCACATTGCCGTTAACTTGGATATCCGCCCCCATGCGGCGAAGCTCGCCGACATATTTAAAACGGTTTTCCCAGATATTTTCGGTAAGAAAACTGGTTCCGTCCGCCTGAGAAAGCAAGACCGCAATCTGCGGCTGCATATCGGTGGGAAAACCGGGGTGCGGCATGGTGCGCACCTTGCAATGCCGCAAAGGGCCTTGGCAGGATACGCGAATGGCGTCTTCGTCTTCGAGTTCCTCCACATCGGCGCCGAGTTCTTCCAATTTGGCGGTAATGGATTCAAGGTGCTTAGGAATCACGCCGCGCACCAGCACATTGCCCCGCGTGGCGACCGCCGCAGCCATATAGGTTCCCGCTTCAATCTGATCGGGTATCACGGCGTAACTGGTGCCGTGCAGGTAATCCACTCCGCGAATCTTGATAACGTCGGTACCCGCTCCGCGCACATCCGCGCCCATGGTATTTAAAAAGTTCGCCAAATCGACGATATGCGGTTCCTTGGCGGCGTTTTCAATCACCGTCAGCCCCCGGGCTTTCACGGCGGTGAGCATAATATTCACGGTAGCGCCCACCGAAACCTGATCGAGATACACCGAATTTCCGGTTAAGCGCTCGGCATGCACTTCAATCATACCGTTTTCCAGCACATCCGGAACCGTAGCGCCCAGCGCACGAAAGCCCTTTAGGTGCAAATCGATGGGCCTGACCCCGAAATTGCACCCGCCGGGCATAGACGCGCGCGCCACACCAAAGCGACCCAGCAAAGCCCCCAGATAATAGTACGAAGCGCGCATGCGCTGTGACAAATCGTGGGGAACGACATGGGTACACAGATGAGACGGATCAATATATACCGTGTGGGCGTCCGGGCGGCGGATTCGCGCGCCCAAAGCGGATAATATCTCAAGCGATGTGGATACATCGGCAACATTCGGAATATTTTCTATGCAGCATTCTTCTTCTGTCAGTACGACAGCGGCCAAGATCGGCAGCACCGCGTTTTTGGCGCCGCTGATATCTACAGTGCCTACCAAAGGAATGCCGCCGCGGATACGGAATTTTTCCAAAAGACGGTCACCCTTCCGATTCGGACATCGCCATTCAGTATATCATACCGGGTGGGACAATTCAAGGGTTTTCGGAGAAAAGCCGAAAGGCGAACGCAAAATTCCCGCCGAAAACGCACGTTTTCGGCGGGAAAACAGACATTCAGCCGCATATCATAGCAAAATATACCCGAAATAACGACAATAACGGCACCAAGACGCGCAGCCGGGTTACAACCGGTTTCGAGTTTGCCCGGGTACGGAAAAACAGGTTACATGGCGGGGCCGGTGACCGAGGGAGCATACGTTCTTCCCGCCAATTCCTGATTCAGCGCATACAGGCCTTTGGCATCGGTTCCGAATAATTTCATCTTTTTGACCATATCGTCCGCGTTGGTTTCTTCCTCACCCTGCTCTTTGATAAACCAATCCAAAAATTGCATGGTTCTGTAATCTTTCTTACCGGCGGCCTCGTGATAAATTTCCGTAATCAGCGAGGTGACATACTGTTCGTGCGCATATCCCGCCTCTAAAGGCTCCAGATGACCGGCGAACACTTTATCGGGCTTATCCACCGCCTGGAAGATAACTTTCTCCCCGTTGTTAAGCAGATACCGGCGAATCATAAACGCGTGATCCCGCTCTTCCTGCGCCTGAACCTCATACCAATGGGCAAATCCGTCCAGGCCCTCATCAGCATAATAGTTGGCAAAATCCAGATACAAATACGCGGAGTAAAGCTCCTTATTGACCTGATCGTTCAACATGGCCGCAATTTTGCTGTCTAACATGGCAAAAACCTCCTTTTCTGCCGTTATGATACCACAACCGCGCCGGTAATGCAAGGTAATCGAATGATTTTTCAATGCGTATTGCCTTACTCGTTGATGCGTTTTTCCTGAAACGGTTTTCGGCATTGGTTCATGCCTGCTTTTGCTTTTTTCCCGCCCCTTTGAAAAAATGCAATGCCCCGAAATAAAGCAAACAATCGGATAAAAGGGCCGCATCCTCGGGGAGCACCCGCGCGGCCCCGGCGCCTTGACAACCGCGCGGGGTTTTGATATAATGCATTTAGCTGGTAATTATTCGGTAATTATTCGGCAAATTTTGTAGAAAGAAAGGAGGGAGAACATGAAAACCGAACAGTTATTTTCTTTGGCGCGCACCCTTGCCGCGCCCTTGTTGCAGCACTTTGAATACCCGTGGGAAGCGCTTTCGGAAATTGCCGCGTTTATCTGCCGGCTCGGGCCGACACTGGACCCTGAAAAGTTTGATCAGGTCCAAGAGGGCGTATGGGTGGCCAAATCCGCCCGGGTTTTCGCAAGCGCGTATCTTGCGGCGCCATGCATTATCGACGAGGACGCCGAGATTCGGCAGGGAGCATTTGTGCGGGGCAGCGCGCTGATCGGCAAACACACGGTTGTGGGCAATTCAACGGAGGTCAAGAACAGCATTGTCTTTGACCATGTTCAGATTCCGCATTTTAATTATGTGGGCGACTCCATCTTGGGATATTACGCACATTTGGGCGCCGGAGCCATCTGCTCCAATGTCAAAAGCGATAAAAGCGAAGTGACCGTGCGCACTCCGCAGGGGAAAATATCCACCGGACTGAAAAAATTCGGAGCCATGGTGGGCGATCACACCGAGGTCGGCTGCAACAGCGTGCTGTGTCCGGGAACCGTACTCGGTCCAAATTGCACGGTCTATCCTCTGTCCCGTGTGCGCGGAACCGTGGAGCGGGATCACATTTTTAAATCGGAAGAGGTCATTGTGCCCAAGCGGTCACTTTGACGCGGCAAGAAACCATCGGTCGGGACACCGTACGGTTTTCCTGTTCGCAGAAAAAGACAGCGCCGTCACTCTTTGCGGCCATGCTGTTTTAGCGCCAGGCCGCGCCACAGGCGCGGTGACGAGGATAAGAGATTATCGAAATATTCGGCGGGTGTCTCTTCGGCCGGTTCCCGGTCGTCAGAACATATACAAAAGCGGGATTCGCACAAAAGTATGTTCACGGGAAATTTCATACCGACTGTCCCACGGTTTATCTTCAACAAAAAGGGAAAGCAGCATAACACATTTTTCCGCAGGCCCGGGGCTTTTGTTAAGGCATTCGGCAACACTGCACAATGACCGGCTGCCTTAGCTTGCCTTGCTTTGTGCCGCCTGTAGGCTGTGCCGCGGGCGGGCAGCGTTTGGCACCGTTGATTCGCGGCGCTGTCGCGCGGCGATGTTTCCCCTCTTTGCGAAAAATCAATATGGCAACGCCGCACCAAAAGCGGCGGCTGCCCGTTTCCTTTGCCGGGGGAAGCTGCTTTGCCTTTTTACCGGGAAAGGCAGGTATTGTTATGTGCGGAATTATCGGTTACACAGGTAATGAAGACGCCGTTCCGCATTTGCTGCGGGGGTTATCCTCTCTGGAATACCGGGGATACGATTCCGCCGGCGTGGCGTTCTTTGAGGATAATGCCCTGCACACCATAAAAACCAAAGGGAGAATCCCTACCCTTAAGCAAAAATTGCAAAACGAACCGCGCGCGGGAATTTCCCGCTGTGGCATTGGCCACACACGCTGGGCAACACACGGGGCGCCTTCGGACATCAACGCACATCCCCACGGAACGGCCCGGGTCATGATTGTCCACAACGGAATCATTGAAAATTACACACAAATCCGGCAGCATCTCGAAGAAAAGGGGTACCGCTTCGTCAGCGAAACCGATACCGAGGCGGCGGCGCTTCTCATCGACGAGCTGTACGGCGAATGCGGTGATCCGCTTACGGCCATCCGCAACGCGGGCCGAAAACTTTCCGGATCGTACGCGATTGCCGCAATTTTTCAGGGTCATCCCGAAACCGTCTACGCGATACGCAAAGACAACCCCCTGATTGTGGCACACGGCGCGGCCGGAAGCGTGCTCGCTTCCGATATTACGGCGATTCGCCCGTACGCGTCTTCCTTTACGCGCTTGTCGGACGGGGACGCCGCTGTGCTCACGCCAAACGATATTACTTTTTACAATCAGAGCGGAAAACGGATTGAAAAGCCGGCGGAACAGGCCGACTGGGATGTGGAATCGGCGCAAAAAGGCGGTTACCCGCACTTTATGCTCAAGGAAATCCACGAACAGCCTCAAGCCGTACTGAAAACCGTTCGCCCCCGCATCACCGACGGGCTGGCGGATCCTCAGCTGCGACTAAGCGAGGAACAACTGAGGGCATTGGACAAAATCCATATTGTCGGGTGCGGAACCGCCATGCACGCGGGAATGATCGGAAAAGTCGCCTTGGAAAAGCTGGCGCGTATTCCCGTGGAAGTGGAAATTGCTTCCGAATTTCGCTATCAAAATCCCATTCTGAACCCAAACGATTTGGCGATCGTTATTTCGCAATCCGGTGAAACCGCCGATACCTTAGCGGCGCTTCGGCTGGCAAAATCCGCAGGGATATATACGTTTGCCATCGTCAATGTGGCGGGGTCCACCATAGCGAGAGAAGCAGACGACGTTTTTTACACCTTTGCCGGGCCGGAGATTGCCGTTGCCAGCACAAAGGCGTATGCGGTGCAGTTGTGCGCGCTGTATTTGATTGCGCTAAAAATCGCGCGGATACGGGGTACGCTTTCGGAGCATGACGCCAAAAAATACGCGGCGGAACTGGTCAACGATGTGCCCCGCCAAATTCAAAAAGCCATGGAACGGGAATCGCTGTACGCAAAAATGGCGGACAGATATAAAGACCATTCCTCCATGTTTTTCATCGGCAGGGGCATCGACCGCGCCATTGCGGAGGAAGCGGCGCTCAAAATCAAAGAAATTTCTTATATTCACTGCGAGGCGTATGCGGCGGGGGAACTCAAGCACGGAACCATCTCGCTGATTTCCGACGGAGTGCCGGTGGTGGCTTTCGCCAACGACCGAACGCTATTTGAAAAAACATTAAGCAACATCAAAGAAGTGCGCGCCAGAGGTGCCAGAGTTCTGCTGATTTGCCGCGAGGATTTTGACGTTCCGCCGGATATCGCGCAGGATATTCTCCGCGTCCCCGCACTCAGCGATTTGTTTATGCCCCTGCCCTGCGCCGTGGTCTTCCAGCTGTTTGCCTACTACTGTTCCGTGTACTTGGGCAACGACGTGGACAAGCCGCGCAATCTGGCCAAATCGGTCACGGTAGAATAAAAAAATAGAATAAAGATATGTAAAATTTAAGGCAATACCGCACAAAGATTGTCGTGCGTGAAGCAGGAGCGGTTTTTTTCAGATGAAACAAAAACCACAGGGAAGCCTCTGTGTATTCGCGAGAATTTTTGTCATATATGACGGTATGACGGAAAAGATGCCTGTAGATGGGCAGGCATTGCGCGCAAGCCCGGTCTTTGTGCGGTGTTGCCTGTAAGAAAAAAGGGCAGGATCGCAAAAAGCGGCGGCTGCCCCTTGTGCAATTACGGCAAAAAGAGAGGAACCGAAAAATGGGAAAATATTTTGGAACGGACGGCTTTCGCGGAGAAGCGAACCGGGATCTCACAGTGGAACACGCCTTTAAAGTGGGACGTTATCTCGGGTGGTATTACGGCAAGGAACACAAGTGTAAAATCGTTATCGGGAAAGATACCCGGCGCTCCAGTTATATGTTCGAATACGCCTTGGTGGCGGGACTGACCGCCAGCGGAGCGGACGCCTACCTGCTGCACGTCACCACCACGCCTTCGGTATCTTATGTGGTGCGCACGGAAGATTTCGACTGCGGCATTATGATTTCCGCCAGCCATAACCCGTATCACGACAACGGCATCAAGCTGATTAACAGCCGCGGAGAAAAGATGTCGGATTCCATTATCGCGGATGTGGAATCGTATATCGACGGCAATATCGGCGAAATCCCGCTCGCCACCGGGGACAAAATCGGCTGTACCGTGGATTACGCCCTCGGGCGCAACCGTTATACGGGATATATTATCTCCCTTTCCGTCAAATCGTACAAAGGCGTCAAAGTGGGGCTGGACTGCGCCAACGGCAGTACCTGGATGCTTGCCAAAAGCATATTCGACGCCCTCGGCGCGCAGACCTTTGTGATTCACAACCAGCCTTCGGGGGTAAATATCAATCTCGATTGCGGCTCCACGCATATCGACAGCCTGTGCGCGCTGGTCAAAGAAAAGGGGCTGGATATCGGGTTTGCCTTTGACGGGGATGCCGATCGCTGCCTGGCCGTGGACGAAAACGGCCATGTCCTTTCGGGAGAACATATCCTGTATATGTGCTCGAAATATATGAAGCAAAACAACGAACTGCGCAATAACACCATCGTCACGACCGTCATGGCAAACATCGGCCTGAAAAAAGCGCTGGACGCGGAGGGAATTCAATATGTCATCACGGACGTCGGAGACAAAAATGTTTACGACGCCATGGTCAACGGCGGATACTGCCTCGGAGGAGAGGAATCCGGGCATATTATCTTTTCCAAATACGCTTCTACCGGAGACGGATTGATCACCGCCATCAAGATTATGGAAGTGTTTATGGAAAGTAAACTGCCAATTTCCGCTCAGTTTGAAAACCTGACCATGTACCCGCAGCTGACCCGAAACGTGCGCGTTCGGGATAAAGACGCTGTTTTAAAAGACGCCGATGTGCTGGCGGCGGTTCACTCAGTGGAAGAAAAGCTGGGAGACAGCGGCAGAATCCTCTTTCGGAAGAGCGGCACCGAACCGCTGATCCGCGTTATGGTGGAAGCGCAAACCAAAGAGCAGTGCGAATCCCTTGTAAACGAAGTGACTACCCAAATCCTGCAAAAAGGATACGCGGAAAGCTGACGTCAGTGGAAATTCCAAAGCGGAACCGCAAAGGGACGGCTGCTGTTTTGGCCGCTCTTTTGCGGCCGTTTTTTTGCCGTATTTTCCGAAAATTCGCGCAACCGCACAGAGGTGTTGCCAAGGGGTTTTCTCTTTCATTCAATGAGCCATACGCTGCGCTTCATATACGAAAATCCTTGCGCTTTTGCCCGAAATTTCGCCGAAAACCGGCCTGCTGGAGAAAAAACCTTCGGCGGGCCGGTTTCAGTTGTGCGAAATACCGGTTAAATCAAACCGGGGTATGGCGTCGGTGCCGCAGCTGCCGTAATCCTGAACATAACCGTTTTCAAACCCCATTGAACAGAGCATCTCAAACGCTTTATCGCATTCCCGGCGGGTAAGTGCCCTGCCCAGCTCTTTTCGCTCCTGCGGAAGCATCGGCGTGTACTGAAAGAGAAGGCTGACCCACAGCGAAGGAGAAAACCGCCCGGCAAGCAGCCGAAGCACCGCTTCGGTATTGGCCAGATGCCCAGGCAATACCAAATGCCGCACCAATGTTCCCCGAACGGCGATACCGGATGCATCTGTGCGAAGCGCATCGGTTTGGCGAAGCATTTCCGCAATTGCCGCCAGCGCCGTTTCCCGGTAATGTTCGGCGCCGGAAAGAGACAGCGCCAGATGATCGTCCCCGTATTTCATATCCGGCAAATAGATATCTATCCACCCCTCCAACGCCCGAAGAGTTTCCACACGTTCGTATCCGCCGCAATTGTACACCAGCGCTACAGGCGGCCGGTATAGGCGCAGCGCCTGAAGAATCAGCGGAACATACGGCGTGGGACTGACCAAATTGATGTTGTGCACCCCTTTTTGCACCAACATTCGAAAACATTCGGCAAGGGATTGGGGGGTCATTTTCGCGCCTGCGGGCGACCGGCTGATTTCGCGATTCTGACAGTACACACAGGAGAGCGTGCAGCCGGAAAAAAAGACGGCGCCCGATCCGCGCGTGCCGCTGATGCACGGTTCTTCGCCAAAATGCGGATACGCCCGCGCGGCATAAACGGCGTTGGGCAAGCCGCAAACCCCAAAGCCCTTTTCCGGCGTGCGCGCGGCACGGCAGCGATGCGGGCAAAGCGAACAAATCATGGCATATACCCCTTTACCTGCCGAATAAGCGCTTCCCGCTCGTTCGGACATTTATCTTCCATCACCGCCAGCAGCAACTTTCTGAGAATATCCCCTATCGCCTTTCCCTGCGGAACGCCGAGCGCAATCAAATCATCGCCGTTTAGCGCCAGATCCGTCACCTTCAGGCAGTCGTTTTCCCGCTGAATATCCCGCGCCAGTTGCAAAACGGCGCCGTGCGCTTGCAAAAGCCGCTGTATCTCCTGCCGCGACGGATTTTCCCGGCAGGCATACGCATCCGCCTCCTGAAGCCGCAAAAGTGCGCTTAATTCTTCCATGCCCAGCCGGGAAAGCCAGCGGCGCACACACGGCCGGTTTTGCTGAATCCCAACGTGATGATACCGCACCGAGCGCACCACCGAAGAAACGGTGCGGTGATCGGTTTTCAGGGCTTTTAGCGCCTGTTCGGCCTGAATGGCCGACCGCTCCGCATGGCCGTAAAAATGCCCGTTCCCTCGCTCGTCCAAGGTGAAGCATTCCGGTTTTCCCATATCGTGCATCAGCGCGGCCAAGCGCGCCTCAGGAGAGGAATCGGTAAATCCGACCGCGCGAACACTGTGCGTATACACATCGAAATCATGGTAAGGACTGTGCTGATCAAAACCCACCGCAGGAGAAAGCCCGGGCACCGTTTCACACAGAATATCCGCGTAGGCAAGTGCAACCGGCACAACCTTTTTTCCGCAAAGCAGGCGAAAAAGCTCATCCCTTTTGCGTTCCGCCGACACCGCCGAAAGGCGTTTGCGCAGCGCGTGCGCCGCCCTGTCTGCCGATGGATCGACAGAAAAGCCCAAAACCGACGCAAACCGAACCAAGCGCAGGATTCTCAGCGCGTCTTGCGCAAAACGGTCAAAAGGATTTCCGACACAGCGCAGGACCCGGGCACGAAGATCCCGTTCTCCTCCGAACGGATCCACTAAACCGACATCCGGATGATAAGCCATGGCGTTTACGGTAAAATCCCTGCGGGACAAATCGCGCTCCAGCGAGACCCCGAAGGTGACTTCATCCGGGCGCCGTCCGTCAGAATAATCCCCATCGGCGCGAAAAGCGGTCACTTCCACGGGATTGTGCCGCACCGAAACGGTTAAGGTTCCGTGGTGCATACCGGTGGGGATAACGTGGCAGTCGGCAAAAAGCGCGGCCACCTGATCCGGCATGGCGGAAGTGGCAATATCCACATCGTGAGGTGACCGGGCAAGTAGCATATCCCGCACGCATCCCCCAACGGCAAACGCCGAAAACCCCGCGCCGTTCAGCCGTTTCAGCACAAATTGCGCGGCATCGGGTAATTTTTCCATAGATTTTCTCTGGCTCTCCCTTTAATCCCATTACATATTTGCCCGGTAATATTATTCCGGAATAATGTCACTGCGGCGCGCCGGAAAATTTTCTGGCGCGCCGCCCGCAAATGAATGACCCAATCCGTTATGCCGCTTCACGCCCGATAAACAGATCACGTACCACAATCTTGGAAACTTCCTCCGTCCCGCTAACCGTCCAGATAATCGCCTGCCGAACCGTTAAATTACCGTCCGGAGCGGGATCTCCGGAAACGTTCGAATCTTTAATGGTACACGCGTCTTTGAAGACTTCCCGCAAATCCAAACAACCGGTGTAGGTTCCGGCCGCACCGTCTGTCACATATTCCGAATAAGAGAGATGAAAATCGGCATTCACACCCTGCGACTGTTTGGTGATATACCCCATCAGATTCACGGTATCGGCACCACTTCCAACGGCGAGCGAGATATTCCACCGACATTCCGCCGTAAAATCGTAATATAGTTTATTGTCGACAATATTGACCGCCTTGCCAACATTCGCATAGCATCTGACATAAGGCTGTTCGGAATACGCGCTGCGAATAATCACCAGATTACCCGCTTCATCGGTTTGAATGCGAATGTCGGGATACACGGCATATTCATTGGGAACATAGCGCTGCACATCTTTTTTGACATCTTTGACCCACCAAGCCTTGGGATTGTTGACCTGCAGCGACAGTTCTTTCACAAAGCCTTCTCTCGGCACATCGTCCGAATAGGGCGCGGTGGTGGTGGACAGCGCGGTAGTGGGTTTTTCCGGCTCCGGTTCAGGCGGAGTGGTGGAGCCGGTGCCTACCTGAACGGTTATCGGAGCGGAGTAGATCGTATACGATCCGTCATACTGCTCTACTTCATATTTCAAAACGGCAACGGCGGTTCCCTGTTTATCCGCATAAACAGTTCCGCTCGGATTTTGCGTAAAGGTGATGTCGTCACCGCCTACACGCACCAGACCGACCTTCACCGCAGCGGTCGCGCCGCCTTCCTGAGCCACCACGGTTGCGCGAATCATCTTCGGCACATTTTGCTGCATAGTCAGGTTGTAAGCGGGCAAAGCGGAAACCGTAGCCACGGAGCCGGACGTCTGCCGGGAAAATCCGCCGCAAATCAAATAAATCTGCAAGGCATCGGCCATATCCACTGCTCCGTCCGCATTGATATCCGCCGCCCACTGCTCATGTTCCGGCAAGACATATCCGCGGCCGGTGATAAATTTATATGTACGCAGCGCATCGGCCATATCCACTTCATTATCCCCGTCCAAATCACCCGGGACAGCCGACCCGTTTTCGAGCGGTACCAGATACGAATACTGATCGGTGAGCCACGATGCCCCATTGGCGGTGAGCGACTGAATACCAAACCGAATACCGTTATGCATGGCAGACAGGGTATCGTATGTCCAGCAATGAAAGGCAATTCCGCGGTGTTTGGCCATCTCCATCATTTCGGCGTCGATGGCATCCCTCTGCGGATGTAAGGTTCCCTCCAGGTTGAGTACGGTGGAAAGAACGCCCAGCACGCGGTCTCCCGCGGTTCCGGAACCTTTGGAATAACCGAACCAGCCCACGCCGATTTCCGGAGCAATTTCCCGCATTTTCGCAATTTGCGAAAGAACAAAAGAAGGTGCGACAATCCGGTTTTCCAATCCGTATTCCCTGACCAAATCCACAAACGGCTGCAGGGAATTCGGATCGCTGTTCTTTATCTCCATTACCACCATAACGTCCTTATCCCGGACATAATCAAATAAATCCGACATCTTCGGCACGCCTTCGTTGCTGAGAGAGCCGTCGATATTGTTGCATTTGAGCCGGCTGATTTCGTCCCACGTCATGTCGGCAATGGCGCCTTTACCGTTTGTTGTGCGATCGACCGTTTCATCGTGCATTAAAACCAATACGCCGTCTTTGGTCATGTGAAAATCGGTTTCGATGCAGGTGGCTCCCGCTTCCACCGCCGCGCGGAAAGACGCCATGGTGTTTTCGGGATACTGATTCGACCAACCGCGGTGCGCAATGGTCACGGGAGAACGCACCAGGCCATTTTGCTCATCCCGGAAACTCTCAATAACGGCGATGGATTCCTCATATGAATCGGTCACCAAACCGTCCGCGCCCTTCATCATCTGATCGGCGCTGTCAAAAGCGTCTCCGCTCGTTGTCAGCCAAACGGTCATCAGACGCACCTGAAGATAAAGCACCTGATCTTTTGTCAGCTTGCTCCCGTCCAAAACCAAAATTTTCGCTGCGTTTGTATTGCCGTCGGCCACCCATTGATCCAGCGTTCCCGAAGTCACCGTTTCGGGCGCCTGCGGCATATACGCGGTGCGCAGCTTGGGCAGCACCGCATGCGCTTTTGAAAGCAACCGGGCATCCGAAGAAAATACGGTCGCGTCTTTCAGGTCGCCGACCGCCAGGCTTAGCGCATCGACCGTTGCTTCATCATTGACCGTAAATCCCGGAATAATGGCGTTTCCAATCTTGGCGAGCGCCTCCTGCAAAGAAGCGATGACGGATCCGTCCGCCGCCAGGACATTCAGATCGGCATCCAATGTGAACATCGCCGTTGCCGGGCGAACGCCCTCGGTGTTCAGCGCATCGTAATCTTCGCGGCTGTCCACTCTCTGAAGCACGGTGGGCGCCACCTTGATGCCGGTCTGCGGTTCGTACACATCGGCAAGCCCCGCAATCACGGGTTTGGGCATTTCCGCGGTGCGCGTCACACGGATATTATCCACCCGAATGTTCATTGAAGACGTCTGCACGCCGATACCGCCGCCCGCAACCCACGCGTGTTTTGATTCATCAACCGTTGCGGCTATCATCAATTCCCCGTTCAGATATTCCTGAACCTGATTGCCCACCACAATCACTTTCATTTTGTAAGTGGTACCCGGTTTCAGATCATACCCGGCGGAGATTGGTGAAACAACATAATCCCAATCGTTTACAAACGGTATTTTTGTGTTAAATCCCGTCAGTTCCACGGCATCCGAAGCGGAAGCGGCCAGACGGATGGCAAAATGATAATACGGAGCATAAGTTTTTCCAAACGGCTTATCCTGAATGTTATACATCAGGCTGCTCCAACGCCTGTCATTTAATGCTTCCACCGGCGTGTAATCCATTTCCACCGTAAAGCCGCTGACGCCCTTTAATTCCTCACCCAGATACACCGCGCCCATCGGGTTGGTGTCTGAAGCATCTTTGGCGTTAATCAGCAGTTCGCCGTTCTCCACCGTGACCGATCCGCCTTTTACCGTGGCCTGATGAATAATCTCCCAACCTTCCGGCAGATCGGTTAATCCGTCAAAATTCTGTTCGTACAGAACCTCTTCCTCCGCCGCATCCGCAGCGGACGCTCCTGTCAGCAATCCCACTGTGGCGCCGAGAATCAGGGCAATGCTCATCCCGATGGCCAGCGCCGCTTTCCACACGCCTGTTCGCATTTTCCATCCTTCTTTCCCGTAAAAATTTCGTCTCCCCAGACAGCGTCAAAAGCCCTGCCGGTGTGCCGATGGCGCGCATCGTACCGCCTTCCGAAACCCGAATTTCGCCGAAAAAAACCCGAAAATCCCCGCGAAATGTTTTCTTCGGCCAATAAGCGCAAAACAGACGGCAGCCAAACGCTTCCAACGGCAAAACCCAATAATACCTGATGTATATACTATTGCACACGCAGCCGGAAAAAAGCAAGGGAAAATTTTGTGCCTTATGTTGCTTTATTCTGTTGAATTTTTAGCGCCGACAGCCGATCGTCCAACAAATATCCGGCAAATTCCGCAAACGACGCGGCGCAATAAGTCGGAGCACAAGCCAAATCGGGATTACGGGCAATCAGGCAGGTATCCAAACCGGCGGCGGTTCCTCCGGCGATATCGGAGGAAGGGCTGTCCCCAACCACCAAAATATGGCACAAATCGCGCTCCTCTAAAGCGGAGAGCACACGGGTAAAAAAAACGGGGTCGGGTTTATCGGCGCCGACCTCCTCCGAAATAAAAATATGGCGAAAGCAGCGAAGAAAGTGCGGGTCTGCCATTCTTGCGCGCTGAACCGAAGCCGTACCGTTGGTAATCACCGAAAGCGCATAACGGCGGCTCAGGCAATCAAGGGCGCCCGGCACTCCGGGGAGGGGCCACCCTTTTTCGGAAAGCGCCGACATATACCGGCGATTCAGTGCGCAGGGATCGACATCCTCGCGGCCGATGCTTTGCAAAAGCCGCTGAAAGCGCAGGACAATCAGCCGGGATCGGGTGACGGTTCCCTGTTCCAATTCCTTCCACAATCGAAGATTCAACCGATGATATGCGGCAACCGTTTCTTCATTCGCTTCTATGCCGAAATCGCGCAGGGATTCGATTAACGCCGCCCGCTCCGCCGCGCGAAAATCAAACAGGGTTTCATCCAAATCAATCAGCAAAGTGGTATACCGCATAGGGTTTCCTCCCGAAAACGGTGCCGACCGGCAAAAAACGCAGCAAACGCCTGCTCCGGCGTTTGCCGCCAGGCCTCGGTTGCTTTAAGGCAACACCGCACAAAAACCGGCTGCCGCTTTTCTGAACGACAATCTTTGTGCGGTATTGCCTGAATATTTTTGGGGTAACCGGCATATCGGCCTTACCATTCAAACAGCGACATTTGATTGGATTGCGGTAAATCGGCCAAAGCGCCCAGATCACGCAGAGATTCCATCACCGAACGGGAAATACCCGTTCGCTCCTGCAAATCATCACAGGAGGAAAACGGAGAGCCTTCCCTACCGGCCATCATTCCATCCGCCGCGGCGCCGCCCAAACCCTTCACCGAATTGAACGGCAAGCGTATGGCCCCGTCTTCCAACAAATATTTTCTGGCATGAGACCGATACAAATCCACCGGGAGAAACCGAATGCCGCGCGCCATCGCCTCTATGACCACATGCATCATATCTGCCGAAGACTGTTCCTTGGCGCTGGCCTCTTTGCCACGGCCACGGATTTCATCCATGGTTTGCTTAATATACGCCCTTCCCTTTTGCACAATCTGGGCATCCATATCTTCCCCGCGAACCGTAAAATACGCAGCGTAATATTCCTGCGGGCGGTACAGCTTATACCAACCGACCCTAAGCGCGGCAATGCAGTACGCCGCCGCGTGAGCCTTGGGGAACATATATTTTATCTTCATGCACGAATCAATGTACCACTGTTCCACACCGTGTTCCCGCATGGCGGCAAAATGTTCTTCGGTGAGCATCGTGTGCGCGTTGCCTTTGCGGACAATCTCCATAATCTGAAACGCCATTTTCGGTTCTAGGCCTTTATGCATCAGATACACCATAATGCTGTCTCTGGTGCCGATAACATCGGATATGGTGCAGATGCCGGATCGGATTAAATCCTGCGCGTTGCCCAGCCACACATCGGTTCCGTGCGAAAGTCCGGAAATCTGCAGCAAATCGGAAAAGGTTTTCGGCTTGGATTCTATCAGCATCTGCCGCACAAATGCCGTACCCATTTCCGGCAGCGAGAGGGTCCCCGTGTCGCATTCGATTTGCTCCGCCGTCACGCCGAGAGGATCGGGAGACGTGAACAGCCGGTAAACCTGCGGATCGGACATGGTCACATCCTTCACGGGTATTCCGGTATACTCCTCCAGATATTTATAAGTGGTGGGAATAACATGGCCCAAATTGTCCAGCTTGAGAATGGTATCGTGGATGGAGTGAAAATCAAAATGCGTGGTGATGACATCCGCGTGCGGATCATCCGCCGGATGCTGCAGCGGGGTAAAATCCTCCGCCTCGAAATCGTTGGGAATGACGACCATTCCCCCGGGATGCTGGCCGGTGGTGCGTTTGACCCCGGAACAGCCGATGGCCAGACGGGTTCGCTCCGCCTGACTGAAATGAACATGATGCGTATCCTCGTATTTTTTGACGTACCCGAACGCGGTTTTTTCCGCAACGGTGGAAATGGTTCCGGCCTTGAAAACATGATTGGCGGGAAACAGCGTTTCGGTATACCGGTGAGCGGCGTTCTGATATTCGTCCGCAAAATTTAAATCGATATCCGGCGCTTTATCCCCATCGAACCCGAGAAACGTTTCAAACGGGATTTCGTGTCCGTCGCGATCCAATTCGCTTCCGCATTCCGGGCACAATTTTTCGGGCAAATCAAAGCCGGATCCCACTTCTCCGTGAGTAAAAAACTCGCTGTACCGGCATTTACGGCAAACATAATGCGGAGGCAGGGGATTGACTTCGGAGATGCCCGCCATGCTGGCGACAAAAGAGGATCCGACCGATCCTCTGGATCCGACCATGTAACCGTGCTCCTCAGAATCGCGCACCAGTTTATGCGCAATCATGTACAATACCGAAAAACCGTGCTTAATAATGGAGGACAGTTCGCGATCCAGCCGCTGCCGAACGATTTCGGGCAGCGGATCCCCGTATATCTCTTTGGCGCGACCCCATGTAATGGCCTGAAGCTGTTCATCCGAACCGTCGATGTGCGGCGGATAGGTTCCGGTGGGAATGGGACGGATAGGTTCGATACGATCGGCGATGACATTGGTGTTGGTCACCACCACTTCGTACGCCTTTTTCTCTCCCAAATAGGAAAATTCCTCAAGCATTTCTTCGGTGGTGCGCAAATACAGCGGCGCCTGAGTATCCGCGCCCTCATATTCCTGCGCGGTTTGCAGAATACGGCGAAATTCCTCATCCTGAGGATCGAGAAAATGCACATCGCAGGTAGCGCATACGGGAACGTGCAATTTTTCTCCCAGAGCGACCACCGTGCGGTTGAACTCCCGGAGCTGCTCCTCGTCTTGGGCTATACCGGAATCAATCATAAACCGGTTGTTGCCGATAGGCTGGATCTCCAGAAAATCGTAAAACTTCGCGATATCCAGCAGTTCTCCCCATGGCCTTCCCTGAGTTATCGCCTCAAATAATTCTCCCCGCTCACAGGCCGACCCGATCAGCAAACCCTTGCGGTATTCCAGCAGCTTGGATTTGGTAATGCGGGGATTGCGATGAAAATTGTGCAAATGCGACCATGAGATTAATTTGTACAGATTCTTTAATCCGACGGAATTTTGCGCCAGCAAAAGCATATGATTGGGGCGAATGCTCTTGGTATCGCCGCCGCGAAGATAGGTATTGATCTGCTGTACCCGCGTAATCTCCCGCCGGTGCATATCCTGAACAAATACCGCAAAAATCATCGCCAGTTCTCTCGCGTCATCACAGGCGCGGTGATGATGAAATGCCGGAAGATTTAAGGCCTTCGCTACCGTATCCAGTTTATGATTCTTGAGATTCGGATATAAAACCCGGGAAATCACTACGGTATCGATACCCGTAAACGAAAAATCCATGCCGCACCGTTTGGCCGCATGCCGAAGAAAGCCCATATCAAAAGATGCATTGTGCGCAATCAGAATTTTGCACCCGGAGCAAAAAGCGTAAAACCGGCTAAGCGCTTCCTGTTCTTCGGGAGCGGCGGCCACCATCTCATCGGTAATCCCGGTCAGTTCCGACACCTTGACGGGAATGGATCGATGTGGATTCACAAAGGTATCGAATTCTTCCGTCACTTCCCCGTTTTTGAACCGAACCGCCCCAATTTCGGTAATGCGGTCACTCTGCTGAGATAACCCCGTAGTCTCCAAATCGAATACAATCAGTTCATCCGTAAGGGCGGCATCCGCCTTGCCCGTCACGGCAGCAGCCAAATCGTTGATATAATAAGCCTCCACACCGTACAGAATCTTGATGGAAACACCGTCTTTTTCCAGCTTTTCCGCCGCCGTCATCGCGTCCGGAAAGGCCTGTACCACGCCGTGATCGGTTACGGCCACCGCCTGATGGCCCCAAAAAGCGGCCCGGTTGACCAAATCCTTCGGCGGCACAACCGCGTCCATCATGGACATTTTGGTGTGCGTGTGCAATTCCACCCGCTTGACCGGGGCGTTATCCTGCCTTTGATAACGCTCTACCCGTGCAATATCTTTGGCGCGCAGCACATTTCCTTTGGCGTATTCGCTGTAATCGTACATGCCGCGCACCAAAAGGCATGCGCCGTCTTTGACCGCCTCCGCCGCCGCGGCTATCTGCTTTTCCCGCTTGGAATCCAGCCACAAATCCACCGTAAGCGAATCGGTGCGATCGGTGAGGTAAAATTCAAACAATTGCCTGCTTCCATCGCGACTCTCCCTTCGGGTGGCGCCGAATACTTCCCCCCATACCACGACCGTACCGCCGTTCGATTCCAGTTCGGCTATCGGGACGGGAGAAGTCTTTATCGCAGATCCGACAACAACCACCGCCGTCTGCAAATAAATGGGCAGGCCGTCTTTGGGCGGGCGTGAAAAATCCAACTCTTTCATCCGGGAAGAACGAGTACGTCCGCCGGCGGACGGAAGATCTCCCGAAAGGCTATCTGCCGAAGGTTTCGGCTGAGAGGGCTCCGGTTGCTCTTTCCGAGCAGGCGTGCTGTCCGGAAAGAGCTGCGCTTCTGGCCCGCTTTCGTTATCTTCTCCCGAAAAGCAAACGGTTATCCGCCTGGAAAAAAGGGTATACAGGCATTGCTCAAGATGCTTATCGGTTTCGGTAGTGTGAAGCAGCTGCATTCTTCCGTGCGCAAGCTGTACCGTCAGCGTATCTCCGTCAAAAACATAGACGGCGTCTTCAAACGTGCCGTTAATCTGCACATAACGCCGCCGCAAAAGCGCGATAACCGTTTCCATGGCGGCAGCATCCAGCGTGTGGGCCGGAAACCGCGGCTGAATCTGCGTATGGACCGAAAGCGCCCGCGCAAACTGTTGCTCCGCCGTTTCCAGTTCCGCAAACGGAATAACCGATTGCAAAAATAACCCGACCGTCAACAGTTCGCCATTCCCGCGAACGGTGAGCTGCTCAACCTGAGCCTGCGCCACCGACGGATCAATCGCATCGATATTGATTATGTGTTCAAAAAGTTCCGATACCGTCATACGCCGATTATCCTTTGCAAAAATTTCTTTTGATTCGATGATTCGGAAATGGCGCCGCTTACAAAGATGCGATTTCCTCCATCAAAGCGTCCACCGCCTGTGCCTCCGAAACGGTGCGGATGACGCTCCCTTTTTTGAAGATAGCGAATTTTCCTTTTCCTCCAGCCATGCCGACGTCCGCTTCTTTGGCTTCTCCCGGGCCGTTTACCACGCAGCCCATTACCGCGACCGTGATGTCCTTATCCACCGCCGCCAGACGCTTTTCCACTTCTTCGGCAACGGTTATCAGGTCGACTTCCGTTCTGCCGCAGGTGGGGCAGGAAATCAACCGAGCCCCTTTTGCCCGAAGGCCCAAAACGGACAGCAGATCTCTTCCCGCCTTCACTTCCTCCGACGGATCGGCGGTCAGAGAAACCCGCACCGTATCCCCGATACCGCACAACAGCAACCCACCGATTCCGGCAGCGGATTTCAACAGTCCGGTGCGCGGCGTTCCCGCTTCCGTCACACCCAAATGAAGAGGATAATCACACCGGCTCGCGACTAGGCGGTAAGCTTCAAACATGGTGCAAACATCGGAAGATTTCAGTGAAAGCACAATATCGTGAAAATCCGCTTCCTCCAATAAAGAGGCGTGGTACAGAGCACTGTCGCACAGCGCTTGTGCGGTAGGTCTTCCGTATTTTGCCAAAATATCCGATTCCAGCGAACCGCTGTTTACCCCGATGCGAATCGGAACGCCTTTGGATTGACAAGCCCGTGCCACGGCGCGAATTCTGTCTTTGGCGCCGATATTGCCCGGATTGATGCGAATTTTATCTGCTCCGGCCGCCACGCTTTCCAGCGCCAACCGGTAATCAAAGTGAATATCCGCCACCAAAGGCAATTTCACGCGGGATTTGACGGCATCAATCAACCGTACCGCATCCCGATTGGGAACCGCTACCCGGAGAATGTCGCATCCCGCTTCCTGAAGCCGCATTGCCTGAGCCACATTGCCGGAAACGTCATTGGCGGGCACGTTGAGCATGGACTGCACCGTCACGGGAGCGTCCCCGCCGATGACCCGATTCCCCACGCGCACCGGCCGGCTGTTTCTTCTTGGCATATCATCCGCCTCCGAACAGTTTGGAGATATCACTGAATGTAACCGCAATCATCAGTAAAATCAATAGCGCCATACCGATAAGATGCACTATGCTCTCGTATTTCTTCGGAACAGGTTTGCGCACAATCGCTTCAATCAGCAAAAAAACCATCCGCCCACCGTCCAACGCCGGAATAGGCAAAAAGTTGAACACCGCGACATTCACCGAAATCAGCGCAAACAGCATAAAAACACTGTAGATATTCTCACGGGTGATATGTTGCGCCGCCTCTCCCACCATATCCCCGATAATGTCCACCGTACCCACGGGGCCGGAAAGTTCGTTCAAACCGTATTTCCCGGTGATAATATCGCCTAAGCTCCACCAAACGGTGGTCCCGAGCGAAAGTTCGGTTTTGGCGGCCTCTCCGAAGGTTCCAAAAAATGTCTGCGGCACTCCCAGCAGCACAAAATCATACTGTATATAGCGCTGACCGTTTTCATCCTGCGAAACTTCGAATGTGACCTTCGGAAGGGAAACCTTCACCTTTTTCCCGCTCTCGTCCGTTCGCTTCACCATCATGGCCATAACGCCGTCTTCATCGCTTTGCATGGTCACCATCATATCGTTGGTGGTAATGACCGGACGGCTGTTGATGCTGACAATCGTATCCCCCGGGCGCAATCCCGTCTGATACGCCGGAGAAGACGCATCCAATCTCGCAACAGTCGCGGTGGGATACAACACTTCACCGTTACTCATCGGGGTAAAAAATCCGATAGCGAAAAGGAGAACCGCATACCCCAGAACGAAATTCATGGTGACACCCGCCAGAACAATCAACATTCGTTTCCAAACGCGCTGATTGCCAAAGGCACGGGGATCGTCGCTTTCGTCGTCCTCGCCTTCCATGGCACAAAAACCGCCGATGGGAAACAGCCGCAGAGAATAACGTGTTTCCTTTTTCCCGAAAGAGAACAACTTAGGGCCCATGCCGATGGCAAATTCGTTCACCCGAACTCCGCACGCCTTGGCAATCAGAAAATGCCCCAGTTCGTGTACGAGAATAATGATGCCGAAAAGCAAAAGCGCAATCAGGATTTTGACCAGCCACATTACCCCGTCACCCCCTTTGTCCGCACGCCTGCCGCACCATGGCTCTCGCTTCCCGATCAACGTTCAGAACATCTTCCACGGTACCGTCTGCCGGCCAGCTGCGCGAGAGAACATATTCGGCAAGCCGCGGAATAGCCGTAAAAGCAATTTTACCCTGTATGAACAGCGCGACCGCAGCCTCATTGGCACCGTTGACCGCCGCAGGGGCCAATCCTCCGATCTGCAACGCCCGGCGGCAAATCGGCAGACACCGGAAAGTTTCTTCGTCCGGTTTGTAAAATGTCAGGGCTCCGATATCCGTCAAAGAAAGCTCCCGCACCGCTGAAGGCATACGGCGCGGAAAAGTCAGCGCATACTGAATTGGAATGCGCATATCCGGAACACCCAGCTGCGCCAAAACCGCATTGTCGGTGAATTCCACCAGAGAATGCACAATGCTCTCACGATGAACGACAATTTCGAGGTCTTCCGGATCCGTCTGAAAAAGCCACCGCGCTTCGATCAGTTCCAGCCCTTTATTCATCATGGTGGCGCTGTCCACCGTAATTTTGGCCCCCATATGCCAGTTGGGATGGCGCAAGGCATCCGCTAAGGTCACATGATGTAACTCCTGCTGCGTTTTTCCGAAAAAAGGGCCTCCGGATGCGGTGAGAATCAATTTTTTCAGCGACTTTGGCTCCGGCGCAGCCTGAAGGCATTGAAAAATGGCCGAATGCTCGCTGTCCACCGGGAGCAGCCGAACGCCTTTGCGCCGCACCGCTTCAGTGACCAAAGCGCCCCCCGCAACCAAAGTCTCTTTATTGGCGAGCGCCACATGATTTCCCGCTTCTATCGCCGCTAAAGTGGGCTGCAAACCCACCATACCGACTACCGCATTCAATACCAAATCCGCGTCACTCAGGGACGCGACGGCACACAGGCCTTCCATGCCCGAAAGAACGGTAACCGGCAAATCCGCCACGCGAACCGCCAAATCCTTGGCGGCGGCAGAATCGTACAGTACGGCATAGGGCGGCGAAAACCGGCGAATCTGCGCTTCCAGCTCCCTCACGCGATTTCCCGCCGCCAGCGCTAAAATGTCATAGCCGCAATTTGGCGCCACATCCAATGTTTGCGTTCCGATAGAACCGGTAGAGCCAAGCAATACAAGATTCTTCAAAAAAGTCATCCTTTTGTTATGCAGGGATAAGCCGTTATGCGGGAACAAATCTTTGAGGAACGCCCGGAATCCCTTTGGCTCTCTTCTCTGCAAGATGAAAGACGGCGGAGCCGTTGCCCGCCGAAAGAAAACCTGTCTACGCAATCGGAGGCAGCCATGCACATACCGCATAAACCGCCGGAGCGACAAATATCAGGCTGTCAAAGCGATCCATTATACCGCCATGACCGGGAAACAAATGACCGAAATCCTTCACATGACTCTGCCGCTTGATCAGCGAACAGAGCAAATCGCCCAAAACAGACAAAGGTGCCAGTAGCAGGGCCATAATCGCCACCTGCCAATAATTCATCGTGAGCGCGCTTTCGCGTAGGCAAACAGCGTCATAAATCCATGCGCCGAGCAAGCTCATGCCGACCGAAAATACCAGCCCGCCCAAAAATCCTTCCACCGTTTTTTTGGGACTAATCGAAGGACACATGGGATGTTTGCCTATCAGTGTTCCCGTGAAATAAGCGCCGATATCGCAAAACCACGCGATAAGAAAAACCAGAAAAATATAAAAAAGCCCCTGCGGAAGCGCGCGCACGGCAGCAATGCTGGACAAGCCCCCGCCCGCAACTACGGATACAAAAAAAACCAGCCCCGTTCCCTCAGGCGTAAGCTGCTTATGACAAATGATTTGGCACAGCGAAAGCAATACCGCAAATACGCCGATGACCGCCACCGCCAAGCCCGTGTCGCCCAGCAGCATCAAAAAAGGGGCGCTTGCGGCAAATGTCAGGGCAAGCACCAAAACACCTAACGGGCGGCGGTGACCGGTAACCGCCAGCAATTCAAAAATTCCCAGCACACAAATAACCGAAATCGCCGCGGCGATTCCCCACGGAGGAAAAAAGAGCAATATGGCAAGCGCCGCCGATCCGCCGACAATACCGGTGAAAATACGCGCTTTCATACGGGCAGCCCTCCCATGCCTTTTACACGATTACACGCCGCCGAATCTGCGCTGACGACCGGCGTAAATTTCCAATGCCTTATCCAACTGTTTTGCGTTAAAATCCGGCCAAAGCACATCCATAAAGACATATTCCGCATAAGCGGACTGCCACAGCAGAAAATTGCTTGTCCGATACTCTCCGCTCGGACGTATAATCAAATCCGGATCCGGCTGCCCGGCTGTATCCAAAGCATCTGAAACGACCTGTTCATCGATCTGATCCGGAGCCAATTTCCCATTTATCACGCGATGCGCCAGCTTTTGAACCGCCAAAACCATTTCGTGCCTGCCGCCGTAATTCACCGCTATATTGACGGTCATTCCGGTTTTGTGCGCCGTGGCGTCCTCCGCTTCCCGCATCAGTTCCTGAATATCCGGCGCCAAAGGAGAACGGTCGCCGATAAAACGGGTGACGATATTCTCATTTCGAAAATCGGAAAGAGATTCTTTGAGGTAATCCCGAAGCAAATCCATGATCGCGTCCACTTCTTCGCGCGGACGCTTCCAATTTTCCGTGGAAAACGCATAAAAAGTCGCCACGCGCACACCGCGTGCTTCGCAGGCCTTAACGATGCGGCGAAAAGCCTGTGCGCCGGCGGAATGCCCCGCCCGGCGGGGCATTCCGCGCCTTTTTGCCCAGCGCCCGTTTCCGTCCATGATAAAACCGATGTGCGCGGGAACCGCCGCCGGCATCTTGTTTTTTCGAAATTTCATTCAAATCTCCATGATGTCTTTTTCTTTCCCGGACGCAACCTGATCAATTTTCTTGCAATATTTATCGGTGAGATCCTGCATTTCTTTTTCCGCATCGCGCAAATCGTCTTCTGTCAAATCTCCCTGCTTTTTTGCCGCCTTCAGCTTTTCGTTTCCGTCCCTTCGCACCGATCTTACCGCAACCTTGGCTTCTTCCGCATACTTGTAAATGGTCTTGCTGAGTTCCTTGCGGCGTTCTTCGGTGAGCGGTGGAAAAATCAAGCGAATAGAACTCCCGTCGCTTTGGGGATTCAACCCCAGATCCGACGCCTGAATGGCGCGCTCAACGGCTTTCAGAGAACTTTTGTCCCACGGCGAAATCATCAGCGTACGCGGTTCGGGAACCGAAACGGCAGCCAGTTGATTCACCGGTGTGGGAACGCCGTAATATTCCACCGTGATCTTATCCAGTACGCCCGGATTGGCGCGCCCCGCCCGAACGGTGGCGTATTCACTCAGCAGAGCGTTCACGGTTTTTTCCATTTTTGCTTGCGCCTTTTCCAAAATTTCCAGCACAGGTCTTCCCCTCTTTTCCGCAGTTTTTATTCGGCAGCTTCATTCAACAACGGTGCCGATTGCCTCTCCCGCAACGGCGCGAACGATATTTTGCGGATCTTGCAAATTAAACACCAGAATCGGCAGATGATTGTCCCGACACAATGTGGCGGCAGTGGAATCCATTACCTTTAAATCTTGATTCAATACGTCCAGGAAGGTGAGCCTGTCGTATTTGACGGCGTTCGGATTTTGCCTTGGATCGCTGTCGTACACGCCGTCCACCATGCTGGCCTTCAGGATAATATCCGCCTCAATCTCCGCCGCACGAAGCGCCGCGGCGGTATCGGTGGAGAAAAACGGATTTCCCGTTCCGCATCCGATAATCACGACTCTGCCTTTTTCCAAATGCCTAACCGCGCGGTTGCGAATATACGGTTCCGCAATCTGATTCATGATAATGCCGGTCTGAACCCGCACTTCGCACCCCAATTGCTCCAAAGCATCCGCAAGCCCCAAAGCATTGATGACGGTAGCGAGCATACCCATATGATCCGCCCGAGTGCGATCCATCTGCCCGCTCTGCCGGCCTCTCCAGAAATTGCCACCCCCGACAACCACCGCCATCTCCACGCCGGCATTGGCGCATTGCTTGATGGCCTGCGCAAAAGAAAGCACCGTTTGGAAATCTAACCCGGTTTTTTGTTCGCCCGCCATCGCTTCGCCGCTGAGCTTCAGCAATACACGCTTATATTTCGGCTGCATACGGCACCGACCCTCCTTTTCCCCTGATATCCGTAATTTTTCCCTCGGATTTATGTTTTGCGTTTAGCGGTTTTTGCGGCTTTTATTGTACAATATCCCGCCTTATTTGTCAACCGAAAAGCCGTTCCCCATTCCCGTTCAAAAACCCGCCGGTTGAATACAAGAAAACATCATTTTCGGCCGCTTTCTGTCCGTATGCCTTTATGTTTTCTTTGCATATATTCCGATTTTCGGCAGGGCAAATACAGCAAAAAAGCCCTGCGGAAACATGAACCATCGCAAGACTTTTTACCGATTGTTTAAGGGAATACCGCGTAATGATTGCCGTTTTAAAAAAGCGGCAGGCGTTCTTTGTGCGGGACTGCCTTTATTTATAAAAGATCAGAACCTTTCCCGAAAAACGGCCGATTTTCAACCGTTTTCGTGCAGAAACAGACGCTTTACATTTATTCCAAAACGGCCGAATGAGTCACGGAACCGTAAGAACAGGCGACCAGCCAGTAATCCAATGTGATCTGTTTGACGCTGTGCGCGGGAAGGGTCAACGTATACACATAAGTGTCTCCGCTGACATTGCCCAGACCGCAGGTATATTTGGCTTCGAGAACCTCTCCCGTCTTTCCGTCTCTGGCCAGTACCGCCAGTGTCCCGTGATCATGTAGCCGCAAGAAAACGGTTCGCTGCCGATTTCCCTGATTGACCAGCGTAAAATGATCCTGATATTCAATCATCCAGTTGCCGGTGTTGGCGCGGTTGCCCGCGCCGTCCGCATGATCGTTGTCGATGACCACCTGTCTGCCGTTTTGATCCGCACAGTGAAATTCCACCATATCCATTCCGACAGCCAGATGATCGTTTTGCGGATTCAGATGGGTCATCCAGCCGGTAGCGCGATTCGTGCGATGTTCGGTGCTGTTGTACGCAAAATAAGGGCTTACTTGATCTTTCGCGTTAGCATCGTAACGGTTGGTGTAACTCACCGGCAGCATACCCGCCGCCACGTTATCGTTCACAGTCCAAGTCATAAAGTTATCGATTACTCCGCTGTGCGGGGCCTCTCCGATATACTGCGCAGCATAGGCGCCCGTTCGGTAACCCACCGCCGGCGGATCTGCCCGTACCTGATTCGCATCGGTATAGCAATAATAGGTTCCCGTGACCGAGCCTCCGGTCACATAGAATTTTACATTTCCGTTGGCGCATTTAACCTGTCCGAGCATCCGGTTTGCCGTATTGCCCACATTGATTTGCCGGTAAGCATCGGCGGAAGTGCCTCCGATGACGTAAAAATACTCTCCGGGCGGCAGACGGTAGGTGGTCGGCTGATACACACGCGGCCGATAATCCTGATAAGCAAAATCCGCAAAATATTTCCCGGGATTGCTGAAATAATCCGCTGGAAGCTCAAAATGGGTGTTGTAAAAATCGTAACACGCCAACTGACCGAACCAAGTTCCTCCCGCCTGATAACCGATATTGGTCACCGTGATGTACGCATCGGTATCCCCATCGTTTTTTAACTGATAACCGAGATAAATCTCTTTACCAGAATAATTGGCGTTCTCCAATGTGACATAAACCTCTCCCGTGAGATCCTCCGTGCGGTAAAACGCTTTGCCCACCGACTCGGCGGGAATGGCCTCGGGATTGTTGAGATAGATATAGGTGCCTCCCTGCCGTTTTTCGTAGTGAACCTCGGCAGGGACAAGCGGATCGGAACCGTAGGGAGAAGGAACATCCGAGCTGCCCGGAATCACATCGTACGGCAGCGTAACCGGATGGTTATCGGCTGAAACATCCAAGCGAAACGCCGCGTTCGGCCCGCTGCCCGTGACATTCAGCGTATACACCTCGCCCTCCTGAAGACGCACGGAAAATGCGCGGGCATCGGAAGAAGCGGCCAGCAGATTTCCGTTTTTGGAAAAAGAAACATTCCGTACGTTTTTATCGGGAGTAACGGTATAAGAATCGGTGTACGGAGCGATCACGCTGTAAGTGCGTTTCCCGTTTTCCGCAACGGTATCGTCAATCGAGGACAGGCGAAAAACACGCGGATTCACCGCAACATCTCCCTGAAATTCAGTCAATTCACACAAAAGTCCGCGCACATCGGAACTGTCGACATCACCGTTTCCGTCGTAATCCGCAACGGAGCTCAACGAATCGTCCACGGGGACACCTTCGGCAATGGCGGACAGAATTTCACGGATTTGGGTGGTGCTGAACGCGACATGGGCTGAAACCGGGGACAAAATCATTTGCCGACCGGAAAGCAAAAGACAGACAGCAAGCAAACACGCAAGAATTTTAGTGCTTCTTTTTTTCATGAAAATCTTTCTTTCGGTTAATTTTACGGTGCACGGACGGTACCGCACAAAAAACACGGACACTAAGCAGCCGCTTTTCTCAAAAAACAGCGCTCGCTCAAAAAGCTGCAATCACCCCGCCACGGTTGGCGTAAACGGCAGACAGAGCACCGGCGGGGACGGCAATCACTTCCCGGACAGCGCGGCATTTCATCAGAACAGCCTCTTTCACGGCCTGAGCGCGCTTTTCGCACAGCGCATATACCAAGACCAAAACCGTGGATTGTGCGGGCCGGTTTTCTGTCAGTTCCGCTATGGTTTCAATCATTGCGGCCAAAGCCCGTTTCACCCCGCGCGCTTTTTTTACCGCCTGAATCTCGCCGTCTCCGTTATCGCTGAGCACCGGGCAAAGGGAAAGTGCGGACGCCATCATCCCGGACAGTTTCCGAATTCTTCCGCTTTTGATAAAGACACTCAAATCCTCCACCACAAAGACGGTGCGCATTGCATTGATCATCGCTTTTGCGCGAACCGCGATGCGTTCATACCCCATATGGCTTTGAATCAAATCGTGAAGCAACATCAGCACCCGGGTTTCTCCCGCCGCGGCGCTCTTGGAATCAAAAACGGTAATTTTCTTTTGGGGATATTTTTGAAGCATCATATCCCTTGCGATACACGCCGACTGATACGATCCGCTGAGTTTGGCAGAGAGAGTAACCACCATCACTTCGTCGACATCTTCCATCATCAGGGCATACATGGCGGGGGAAGGACAAGCAGAAGTGGCGGGCTCGCGCAGAGAATCCATATGATCCATCATACGCCCGATATCCACCGTTCCGTCGTCAATATACGCGGTGTCTCCAACCTGTACCGTCAGCGGTACCCGGCGCACACCCCACTCCTTCACCATTTCCGGGGTAAGATCGCAGCAACTGTCGGCGATTAGTGTTATGGCCACGCATTAACCCTCCGTCTGTCCCATAAAGCGGTGTTTCAAAAGCCCTGTGAAAGAAAACCCGCACAATGATTTTCAAATACGAAGCGCAGCAAACGGCTTCTTCAAATGAACCAAAATCCGCTGCGAATACCCGATATACCTGCGAAATATTCGGCCGAATGACGCGAAAGCCGCCTCGGAGACCAAATGGCGCATTAGCCGAACATTATTTGGTATTGCCCCAAGATCATTCTCTGAGACGGCAACCCGCATCCTGTAAGCGACGGATAATTTTTTGCATGGCGGGATCGATATCGGCATCGGAAAGCGTGCCCTGCGCACTGCGGAACCGCAAACTGTAAGCGACACTTTTTTTGCCCGGTTCGATTTGTTCGCCCTGATAAACATCAAAAAGGCGGACATCCTCCAGCAATTTTCCTCCGGCCTGCCGGATAACCGCTTCTATCTCCGCAGCGGGCAGAGAAATATCACACACCAGCGCAAGATCCCGTTCTACCGCCGGAAATCTGGGCAGCGGGCGATAGAGTACCGTTTTTTCGGAAACGGAGAACAGTTCCGAAAGAGTACATTCCGCCACATAAACGCGGGTGCCGATACCGAAATCCTGCGCGATATCCGGGTGCAATTCTCCGAAAACGGCAATAGTTTTTTTGTCGGAAACGGCATACGCCTGCCGGCCCGGGTGGAGATACGGTTCCGCTGCGCGTTTGTATTCCGCCTGTATGCCGAAAAGAGCAAGTAACCGCTCTATGATTCCCTTAAGTGTAAAAAAGTCATCTTCTCCGCCGTATATGCCGATACAAAGGGTCGGCAGTTCCAGCGGCTGCTCGGTCAGCGGCAGAGATTTCGGAATAAAGCACCGGCCGACCTCAAACAGCCTCACCTGCGGCGCTTTTCGACTGTAATTGAGAGACAGCACCGTAAGCATACCGGTCATCAGCTGGGTACGAAGGGTGGAATACTCATCTCCCAGCGGATTGCGCAGGGGAATCGCCTGCCGGCGCCAGTCATCGGGAGGCAGACGAAGAACATCAACGGCTTTTGATCCGATAAAAGAATACGTGGTAATTTCACGAAGCCCCGCCGCACACAACAGGTTCTTCACTTTATCGGTTTTGATTCTCTCGGGAGATTTGCGGCCCCGGGTCACCGTTCCACTCATGGGTGTGCCGACAATGTGATCATAGCCGTATACCCGCATAATTTCCTCAGCCAAATCCGCTCTGCCTTCGATATCGTCGCGAAAAGAGGGAATCCGGCAACACAAATCTCCGTCTTGCAAAGAGGTCTCAATCTGAAGACGGTTAAGAATTTCCGCCATGGTCTCGTACGGTATCCGAAGCCCCAACAGATCGTTGATACTTTCCGCCTTTACCCGAAGCGTTCTGGGATCCGGGAGCGATTCGTACCGATCGATGGCACCGTCTACAATATCTCCCGCATCCAATTCATCGATCAACTGTAACGCGCGGTTCATGGCATATTCCACATTGAGAATATCCACTCCGTGTTCGAACCGGGCGGAAGATTCGGTGCGCATGCCGAGCGCGCGGCAGGTACGGCGCACACTGTCTCTGCGGAATTTTGCCGATTCCAGAAAAAGCTCCGTGGTGTCCTCTTTAATTTCGCTATCTAATCCGCCCATAATTCCGGCAAGGCAGGAAGGCGCCTGACCGTCCGCAATCACCAACATATCTTCTGTCAGCGTGTGCGGCTTTCCATCCAATGTGGTCATCGATTCATTTTTCCGTGCACGGCGCACAACAATGCGGTTCCCGCGTATATTGCGCCGGTCAAAGGCGTGCATCGGCTGACCGGTCTCCAACATGACAAAATTGGTGATATCCACAATATTGTTAATCGGGCGCATTCCCGCGGCCTTTAGGCAATCCTGCATCCATTTGGGCGACGGTGCAATACGCAAATGATTCACCACGCGCCCCAAATAACGCGGACAGAGATCATAATCGGTATTTTCCACGGAAATATAATCGCGGATATCTCCCCCAACGGTGTGATAACTCGGTTCCGGCGGAGAAAACGGCGTCTTCAGCGCCACGGCAATTTCCCGCGCCACCCCCAGCACACTTTGGCAGTCCGGACGATTGGCGGTGATTTTAAAATCGATAACCGTATCGTTTAACCCCAGTACTTCCCGCATATCCGTCCCGGGACGGATGTCTCCCCGTAAAATTAAAATGCCGTAATCTTCCGCTCCGGGATAATCGTTCTCTTTCAGGAAAAGTTCCTCCCCGGAGCAGAGCATTCCCTCGGAAGGCAAACCGCGCAACTTTCCCCGCTTAATATGCAACCCGTTGGGCAAACGGGAATCGTGGAGCGCAACCGGAACCGTCGCACCCTCAAATACATTGGTCGCGGCGGTGATAATTTGAATCGGATCCTTTTCCCCGATATCCGTTTGGCAAATCTGCAATTTATCGGCGTCCGGGTGTTTTTTCAATTCCACAATACGGCCCGCTACCACGCGGTGAAGGGATGCGCCGAGTTCTTCCACGCTCTCGACTTCAAATCCGCTCATGACCATTTTTTCGCATAATTCGTCCACGGGAACGGTGATATCGACATAACGCCTGAGCCATTTAAGCGAAATTTTCAAATTTATCCCTCCTAAAACTGCTCGAGAAAACGCACGTCATTTTCAAACAACAGACGAATATCGCTGATCTTATGCCGGGTGGTGGTTAGGCGATCAAGCCCTATTCCGAAGGCAAAGCCACTGTACACCTGCGGATCGATATCGCACCCCGCCAGTACCCGCGGATGTACCATGCCCGCGCCGAGCAATTCTATCCAGCCGGAATCCCGGCAGACACGACAGCCCTTGCCCCCGCACTCGGAACAGGTGACATCCACTTCAACGCTCGGTTCGGTAAACGGGAAGAAGGAAGGCCGGAATTTAACCTTGGTTTGAGAACCGTAAATTTCCCGCGCAAACTGTTCCAGCACGCCCTTAAGATCACACATGGTAATGCCTTTATCCACCACTAAGCCCTCTATTTGGTGAAACACCGGCGAATGGGTCGCATCGACTTCATCGGCGCGAAACACCCTGCCCGGGGAAATCATGCGAATCGGCGGACGCCGCTGCTCCATGGTACGAATCTGCGCGGCGGACGTCTGAGTGCGGAGCAAAATACCGTCCGCCAGATAAAATGTATCCTGCATATCCCGGGCGGGATGGTCAGCGGGGACATTCAGCGCTTCAAAATTATAGTGTTCGGTTTCCACCTCCGGGCCGTCTTCCACATCAAACCCCATGCTTCGGAAAATATCAATCACTTCTTCAAGCACCGAATTCAGCGGATGCAGCCCGCCTCTCGGCGGCTGCCTCCCGGGAAGAGTGATATCCAAAGTCTCCGAAGCGAGTTTTTCGGCTTTCTCTTTCTCGAAAATTACCTGTTCCTTGGCCGCTAATTTTTCTTCCAGCGCGCGACGAAGATCGTTTACCGCCTGCCCGAATTTGGGCCGTTCTTCGGCAGGCAAACTGCCCATGCCGCGCAGTAACCCTGTCAGCTCGCCTTTTTTGCCCAGCAACCGAATGCGCAAATCGGCCAATTCCTTTCGGGAATCGATGTTCTCTAACCGATGAAATGCGGATTCGCGAATATTCTGCAGTTGTTCCGTCATATTCAAAACCTCCCGGTCAACCTCTACGGCACAGCAAACAGTATACCGTATTTTCCCCAAAGATGCAAGCCCCCAAGCACCGCGTTCTCACCGCTTTTACACACCGCGCCCTTTCGCTGCCGGGCACTCGGCGCAGCCGCACCGTAAAGCCCTTTCACGTCACGGTGAAGTATTGACATTTATACGGGTTTGTGCCATAATACCGATGGTTACAAGCGATGCTTCATTCGGAATTTTTATATAATCCGTACAGGAAAAGGGGGATTCCCTTTGGGTGTTTTAGAAGAGGTTCGCGCGGCAGAGGAAGCCGCCGACAAACAAAAACAGGAAGCCAACGCAAAAGCGAGAGAGACAGTCGCCGAGGCGCTCAAATCCGCTCAGCAGGAAACGGCTAAGCGCATAAGCGACGCCAGGCAGCAAGCGGAAAAAATCAGGGAACAGGCACAGGAAGCGGCGCAAATTGACGCCGACCGTGTCGGCGCGGAACAAAGGGAACAGGCGTCGCGGATACGCCGCGAAGCCAGGCAACGGCTCCCGCAGGCGGTAGCGAAAATTCTCAAAGAGGTGGAAACGCTGTGATTGTTCCGATGAAGAAAGCTACGCTGTTCTGCCTTTCCGAAGACAAAGAAAAAGCGCTTCTGGCTCTTCAGCGAAGCGGAGAATTTATGCCGGAGGAAAAAGAATCAAACGGGCAGAAAAGCGAAGCCGTACCGGTGGAAGAGCAGGTGCTGCACACCTTGAAGCCGTATCGGAAGAAAAAAAGCTTTTTCGCCGGCCGATCCACCCTGACCGCAGCGGAATTTGAACGGGAAGACACAGAAGCCAAAGCGCTGCTGCGACAGGCCAAAGAATTGATTTCCGAACAGCAGGCGCTCGCGGGACGGCATCAGGCAGCGGAGGAACGGGAAAAATCACTGCTTCCGTGGCAAAAACTGAATGCCTCCGCCGGTGAGCTGCGCGATACCGCCTATACCCGGATTTTCACCGGCTTTTTGCCTCACCGGACAGAAGAAGCGATACAAACGGTGGCAAACGCCGGTGGCGAAATGACGCTTCTGGACGAAGGGGACGGCGGTTTTGCGGCGTATGTGCTGTGCGCCAGAGATGACGCACCTCAGGTGGAATCCGCTTTGCGGGAAACGGGATTTTCTTTTTCTCCGCTTCCGTTTGTACAGGGAACCGCCAAAGAAGCCATGTCGGACGCCATGGCCGTTTCGGAAGATATCGAGCAGCGCCAGGCAGAAGTGGAAACTTCTCTGAAAACCATTGCCGAGCAGGGCGAGGCTTTGGAGGTGCTGAGCGACCGCGCCAGGGCAAAAGAGGCAAGAGAACAGACACCGGCGGGAAAAACCGAAATGACGGCGTATTTTACGGGATGGGTGCGGGAAGACCGCATCGACCGTTTGCAAAAGGCGCTGGATAAGGCGCTGCCCTTGCGGTACACCCTTTTGCTCAGCGATCCAGAAGAGGGCGAAACCGTTCCGACCGCCCTGAAGAACAACCGCTTTGTCACGCCCTTCGAAACCATCACCGATATGTTTTCTTCCCCGCCTCAAGGCTCTTTGGATCCCAATCCCGTGATGTCTGTATGGTATTGGATAATCTTCGGCATGATGGTGGGGGACGTCGGGTACGGAGCGGTAATGCTCATTGCCTTAACGCTGTTCAAAAAGTTGAAGAAGCCCCGCGGAGAAATGGCCAAATTGGTGGACGTGCTCCTGTTCGGAAGTGTGCCCACCATGCTGTTCGGCGTTCTGTACGGAAGCTACTTCGGCGCATCTTGGTTTGCGCCGGTATTTGTCTCCCCTTTGGACGATCCGGTTTCCATGCTGGTGACCTCCTTGGGTGTGGGAATGCTGCATATCTTTTGCGGCATGATTATGAAAATGGCAGAAGATTTTCGCCATCACCGGCCTTGGGATGCGATTTTTGATCAGTTATCCTGGATATGCATCCTTTCCGGCGCGGTCATGATGATCATACCGGCCACATTTACCGTCGGATTGGTTCTGTGCGTTGCGGGGGCACTCACGGTTCTGTTCACCGCAGGACGAAAGAAAAAAGGATTCGGCAAAGTGACCGGAGGTTTGCTGGGGCTGTACAACATCACGGGCTTTATCAGCGATATTCTCTCCTATTCCCGTATTCTGGCGCTGGCGCTTTCCAGCGGAGTCATCGGCATGGTTATGAACCTTTTGGCAAGCATGGTTCGCGGCGAAGGGTTTAATCCTCTGGGCATTTTGCTTTCGCTTGTGGTCTACCTCATCGGACATATTTTCAATATCGCAATGAGTCTGCTTTCCGCTTATGTGCACGATAGCCGGCTTCAGTATATTGAATTTTTCGGAAAATTTTACGAAGGCGGCGGCGTTCCGTTTAAACCGCTCACTCGGGAGGCCAAATATGTCGATGTCCGGGAAGATATATAAAGTGCTGAGGAGAAAACCCCTGCTGCCCGTCCCGGTTACACGGGGATAATACATTTTCCCGTAAGTACCGGGAAAATGATAGGTGACGAAACAGAGAAAAACCGGCCGATTTCGGCTTTGGCGGCGATGTTTCGTTACGAATGTCCGTTTCTGTTTTGGCGGAAAGCGCTTGCGACGGACTTTCCGCCGCGATATTTCTGAAGGAGGAGTTATGTAATGAGTGGGTACATGTGGGCAATGCTGGGTGCGGCAATTGCAACGGCTCTGCCGTGTGTCGGTTCGGCGTACGGCGTACAGGCGGCGGGCAAGGCCGCGGCGGGGGTAACCTCCGAAAAGCCCGAACTTTTCGGCCGGTTGCTGATTATGCAGGCTCTGCCCGCCACACAGGGCATCTACGGATTTATGGTCACCATCATGATTATGATTAACGCCGGATTGATGGGCGGAGACGTTTCCGCCATCACTCTGGATAACGGCGTAGGATATTTTATAGCGGCGCTGCCCATTGCCATTGCCGGATTGCTTTCCGCCATTTATCAGGGACGCACGGCGGCATCTTCCATTCATATGATTGCCCGCCAGCCGGATTCCAGCGCCAAAGGCATCACGATGACCGCTATGGTGGAAACGTATGCTATCCTTGCGCTGCTTGTTTCCATTCTGCTGATCATCAACATCTGAATCTGATTTTATCCAAAAAAGGACGGAATGCGTAAATGAATACGATTCTGCAAAAAATTGCGGAAAAATCCGCCGAGGAAATTGCCGATATCGAACGAAGCGCGCGTGCGCGTTCGGGAGAAGCGATTCGATTGGAACGGGAAAACGCCGACAGACAGTGCGCCGAAATTCTCGCACAAGGTGAGGAAGACGCCCTGGAAATACGCAGAACCTTTGAACGGATGACGTCTTTACAGGGGCGCAAAACCATCTTGGCAACCAAGCGCGAAGTACTCGATGAGGCCTTTGCCAAAGCAAAAGAATCGCTGCTTGCGCAATCTCCCGAAACCAAACGGGCACGAATGGAAAAGCTAATCGACAAAAGCGGAATGACCGGGACGGTCACCGTTTTAGTCAGCGATAAACAAATCTATTCGGACAGGTGGATCAAAAGCCTGAGCAACGAATCGGCGCGGTTTTGCCCCGGAGAAGAAACACTTACCGAAGAGGGCGTGCGGCTGATTACCGATCGGGCGGAAGAAGATTTGACTTTGTCCGCGCTGCTTGCCGAAGCGCGACAGCGGGCGGAATCGGAAATAGCGCGCACGCTGTTCGACTAAGGAGTGCCAAGATGGAAGGAACCAGTTATCCCTATGCCGTCGGAGTAGTCAAGGCCAAAGAAGATTCGCTGCTCTCCCCCGCCGTTTGGCAGCGGTTGGAAACCGGTTCCCGCGAAGAAGCGGTACAGGCGCTGGCGGACGCGGGATACGGAATGGGAGAGCGGGAACCCCAAGCCATGATTGTGGCCGAACTGGCCGAAACCAGACGGCTGCTGTTGGAAATTTCCCCCGAACCCCAATTGCTCGGCGCACTGTTTGTGCAAACAGACGCACACAACCTAAAGGTTATCTTCAAAAGCCGTCTGGTGCAGCGCGACCCCGCCCCGCTCTTGCAGGAGGGCGGAACGCTGGACACCGAAACGCTTGTGCTTTGCGCCAAGGCAGGAGAATACGGGCAGCTCCCGGAACCGATCGGTTCCCGGCTGAATGCCATCGAACAGTCGCTGACGCCCGAAAGTGATCCGGCACAGCTTTCCTCCGCGCTGGACGACGCCATATATGCATATGCGCTTTCTTTGCTTTCCGGGCGAAGCGCACAGGGATTTAAAGAGTATGTGCTGCAAAAAATCGAGCTGACCAATTTACTCACACTGCTTCGGGCAAGAATATTAAAGATGGACGCAACGGCGGTAGCCGCCATGCTAATCTCCTGCGGTGAAACATCTGTAACACAGTGGCTTCGGCTATACCGCATGACGCCGGAGGAATTTCGTTCTTCTCTGGGTGACCCGCTGAAAGAAGCGGTAGCGGACGCTGCGAAAGAAGATATCGGGAAAGCGGAGCAAGCCGTGCGAGTGGCGCTGGATCAAAAACTTTCCGGCGCCAAAGACGACTCCTTCGGCGTGGGACCCCTTCTTTGGTACTTTTCCGCCAAGCAGGAGGAAGCCAGACGCTTAAGACTGCTGTTTGCGCATAAGGAGGCGACACGGTGAGCATGCCCTCTAAAATTGCCGCCGTAGGAGAAGCGGACAGTATGCTGCTGTTTCGCGCGATGGGCGTACAAACTTACGAAACGCATACGCCTCAGGAGACGGAAAAAGCGGTAACCAAAGCGGCGCGGGAAGGCGCTGCGGTCATTTATATCACCGAGCGGGCAGCGCAAGGTATCGGCGAAACATTAGAACGGTACCGGTTGCAGCCGTTTCCCGCCATTATTCCGATTCCCGGTTCGGAAGGATCTTTAGGCACCGGTCAGGCGGCGTTAAAAGCCGACATGGAAAAAGCGATAGGAATGGATATCGACAACAATGAATAGCAGAAACTTCTGGCAGGAGGTGCCGTAATATGGAATCCACCGCAACAGGCAGAATCATTAAAGTCGCGGGCCCGTTGATTGTTGCGCAGGGCATGGCGGATGTGCATATGTTCGATGTAGTCAGAGTCAGCGAAAAACGACTGATCGGCGAAGTCATTGAGTTGCGCGGCGACCGGGCATCGATACAGGTCTACGAGGAAACGGCCGGTCTTGGACCCGGCGAACCGGTATATATGACGGGAGAGGCGCTCTCGGTGGAACTGGGCCCCGGATTAATCGAGAGCATTTTTGACGGAATCCAGCGCCCTTTGGACGTCATCCGCGAACAGGAGGGAGATCGCATCTCCCGCGGGGTAGACGTCCCCGCCTTGAACCGAACCAAAAAGTGGCGCTTTGTGCCAAAAGCTTCGGTCGGGGATTTGGTTCAAAGCGGCGATATACTGGGTACGGTTGAAGAAACTCCCGCCGTGACTCAAAAAATTATGGTACCGCCCGATCTTTCCGGAACCGTAGCGTGGATATTTGACGGAGAGGCAACCGTTACCGAAACCGTAGCCAAATTGCTGACGCCTTCCGGGCAAACCGTTGATATTCCCATGGCGCAGCGCTGGCCGGTTCGCCGCCCCCGCCCGTATGCCCAAAAATTGGCTCCTGCGGAACCGATGGTCACCGGGCAGCGTGTCATCGATACTCTTTTCCCGATTGCGAAAGGGGGTATCGCCGCTATTCCCGGCCCGTTCGGTTCGGGTAAAACCGTGGTGCAGCACCAACTCGCCAAATGGGCAGACGCGGATATTGTGGTTTATATCGGCTGTGGAGAGCGGGGCAACGAAATGACCGATGTGCTCAAGGAGTTTCCCGCTTTGCACGATCCGCGCACAGGCCTTTCCCTCATGAAACGCACGGTGCTGATTGCCAACACATCGGATATGCCGGTTGCCGCCCGGGAAGCCTCTATCTATACCGGTATCACCATTGCCGAATATTTCCGCGATATGGGGTATAAAGTGGCCATTATGGCGGATTCCACATCCCGCTGGGCGGAAGCTCTGCGGGAAATGTCCGGGCGGCTGCAGGAAATGCCCGGCGAAGAAGGATACCCCGCTTATCTTTCCTCACGGCTTGCGGAATTTTACGAGCGTGCCGGCGCGATTCAATGCGCCTGCAGCGAAGAGCGGTACGGATCCATCAGCGCCATCGGAGCGGTTTCTCCCACCGGAGGCGATACTTCTGAGCCGGTTTCACAGGCGACTCTGCGCATTGTAAAAGTATTCTGGGGCCTTTCCGCCGATTTGGCGTACAAGCGCCATTTTCCCGCCATAGACTGGCTGCGCAGTTATTCGCTGTACAGCGACAAATTGATGCCGTATTTTGACAACCATGTGGGAGAACAGTGGTCAAAACAGGTACAGCGTGCGCGAGGCATTTTGCAGGAAGAATCCGAACTGGACGAAATTGTCCGCTTGGTCGGTGTGGACGCGCTCGGTTTTCGCGATCGCCTGACACTGGAATGCGCACGGTGCATTCGGGAAGATTATTTGCACCAGAACGCGTTTCATGAAGTGGATACGTTTACCTCGCTGGAAAAACAATATGCGATGCTGCGCATCATTCTCACTTGGTACGAAAAAGGGCTTCAGGCGCTGGAAAGTGATGTCAAATTCAGCCAGATTATGAACATGCAGACGCTGGAACAAATCGGGCGGATGAAATACATTCCCGAAAACGAGCAAAAAGAACAATTGGACAAGCTGTTTAACGCTATGCTTTCCGAATATGCCGCGCTGACAGAGGAGGCGAGAGGCAATGAATAAGGAATACAAAACCATCCGCGAAGTGGTGGGGCCGCTGATGCTGGTCGACGGCGTGGAAGGCGCCACTTACGACGAACTGGTGGAAGTGCGCGATCAAGACGGCAGAATCCGCATGGGCAAGGTTTTGGAAGTGGAAAACGACCGGGCCCTGGTACAGCTTTACGAAAGCGCTCAAGGCTTGCAGATTACCCGTGCTCGAGCCAAATTCCTCGGTCACGGTGTGCAGCTTGGCGTTTCCGAAGATATGCTGGGGCGCGTTTTTGACGGTATGGGTCGGCCGATAGACAACGGGCCCGCCATTATCGCCGAAAAGCAAATGGACATCAACGGTTTGCCGCTGAATCCCACCGCCCGCGATTATCCGGCGGAATTTATCCAAACCGGTATTTCCGCCATCGACGGCCTGAATACGCTGGTTCGCGGACAAAAACTTCCGGTGTTTTCCGGGTCCGGCCTTCCGCATGCTCAGCTCGCCGCCCAGATTGCCCGTCAGGCAAGGGTGCTGGGCAAAGACGAAAAATTCGCGGTGGTATTTGCCGCTATCGGAATTACCTTTGAGGAAGCGGATTTCTTTATTAAAGATTTTGAGGCGACCGGCGCTATCGAGCGGGCGGTTCTGTTTATGAATCTGGCCAACGATCCGGCGGTGGAACGCATTTCCACCCCGCGTATGGCCATCACCTGCGCAGAATACCTCGCCTACGATTTGGGCATGCACGTATTGGTCATCATGACCGACATCACCAATTACGCCGAGGCGCTGAGAGAAGTTTCCGCCGCGCGCAAGGAAGTGCCCGCCCGCAGAGGTTATCCGGGGTATATGTACACCGATTTGGCGTCGCTGTATGAACGCGCCGGAAGAATTGTCGGGAAACCGGGTTCCATCACACAGATCCCGATTTTGACCATGCCGGAAGACGACAAAACCCACCCGATTCCGGATTTGACGGGATATATCACCGAAGGGCAAATCATTCTTTCGCGCGAACTGTACCACAAGGGCATCGAACCGCCCATCGATGTTCTCCCCTCCCTCTCCCGCCTAAAGGATAAAGGCATCGGAAAAGGAAAAACGCGCGAAGATCACGCCGATACCATGAATCAGCTGTTTTCCGCCTATGCCCGCGGAAAAGACGCCAAAGAGCTTTCCGTTATCTTGGGCGAAGCGGCTCTTTCGGATATGGATAAAAAATATGCCGCCTTTGCAGACGCGTTTGAAAAAGAATATGTTTCGCAGGGTTACAACACAAACCGAAGCATCGAGGAAACGCTGGAAATCGGGTGGAGACTGCTTTCTATTCTGCCAAGATCCGAACTCAAGCGTATTCGGGACGAGTATCTCGACACGTATCTGCCCTCAAAGGAGTGATCGGACTTGGCCACTCGGGTTAATCCCACGCGCATGGAACTGAGCCGGGTCAAAAAACGGCTGGGTACCGCCGTGCGCGGGCACAAATTGCTTAAGGACAAACAAGATGAGATGGCACGGCAATTTATGCAGGAAATCCGGCGCGCCCGCACGCTTCGCGCGGAAGTGGAAAGGGATTTGGCAGCCGTTACCGCCCGTGCCGCCGAGGCCGGCGCCGAAATGGGGCAGGAAACGCTCTTTGAAGCGCTGATGGTTCCCGTGCCCGCCCCCGATGTCCGCATCGCGACCCGCAATATCATGAGCGTAAATGTGCCAGCGCTTCACTTTACACCGCTGGAAAAACCCGCCACACTGCCTTACAGTTTTGCGTTTACCCCCGGTGCGCTGGACACCGCCGTGCTCTCGTTCGCCGAGCTGTTCCCCAAATTGCTGGAACTCGCCGAAGTGGAAAAAACCTGCCACCTGCTTGCAGATGAGATCGAACGCACCCGCCGCAGAGTCAATGCTCTGGAACACGTCATGATTCCCGATATGCAGGAAACCGTTCGCTTCATTACCATGAAGCTGGAAGATAACGACCGCGCGACCATCACCAGACTGATGAAAGTCAAGGAACTGCTTGGGCAAAGCTGAAACGTCGACGGTTCGGTGATAACCGCACCGATTGCTTTACGCAAAAAGGCTTTATGCCCAAAATACGACAGCCAATAAAACCGCAAAATATTATCTCGAAAAAACCGGCTTGCGAATCCCGTTCGGAATTTTCGCAAGCCGGTTTTTATTTATGTCTGCCGCTTCACGCACGACAATTTTTATTATGAGGCGGTAGCAGGTCTTTGTGCGGTGTCGCCTTAATCAAAATAGACCGCTTTTCCGGTTTTGGCGGAGGTATAAATGGCTTCCAATATCTCGGTGACCATAAGCGCCTGCTGAGGGGTAACAACGGGATCGGTACCGTTCTCGATGGCGTCCAGCCAGCGCATGGCTTCCACTTCGCCGGGAGAAGGCTGAGAGGACGCATCAAAAAAAGCGACCCCCGATGCGTTTACCGAAACCTGTTTGGTGGTAAGCTGCCCGTATTCCGCCATATTGAATCGCAAGCCGTTGACGGTATCGGCGCCGGCTTTTGTTCCGCAAAGGGTGGTCTGCGCTTCGCGCACATCCATGATATTCAGCGCCCAACTGGATTCCAAAATAACGACAGCGCCGTTTTTCATGGTGATAAATCCGAAGGCGGAATCTTCCACCGTAAATTTCTCGGGATCCCAATCGCCAAAGACATTGCCGGTTTCGGTTTGATTCCCAAGCTTTTTAAACACCTGCCCCATCACCGATTTCGGCTGATAATTGTCCATCATGTACAGAGTGAGATCCAGCGCATGGGTTCCGATATCGATAAGAGGGCCGCCTCCCTGTTCGTATTCGTTGAGAAACACGCCCCATGTGGGAACCGCGCGGCGGCGCAGGGCATGCGCCTTCGCAAAGTAAATCTCACCCAAATCGCCGTTTTCACAGGCGCGTTTCAAGATGATATTCTCCGGCGTATGACGGTTTTGGTAACCGATGGTCAGCTTTTTCCCGGTGCGCAAAGAGGCGTCCAACATGGCGCGGGCGTCCGCAGCGGTTTTCGCCATGGGCTTTTCGCACATCACATGGTTGCCCGCCTCCATAGCGGCAATAGAGATTTCCGCATGGGAACGGTTCGGCGTGCACACATGAATCACATCGGTTTGCGCTTCGGCAAGCAAATGCCTGTAATCGGTATAAACCTTTGCTCCCGCAACGCCGTATTGCGTTGCGGCAGCGCGCGCTTTTTCCTCAACCAAATCACAAAAAGCCACCATTTCGCACCGGGAATCCAGCGCCTTTAATGAAGGCAGATGTTTCCCGTTCGCAATACCTCCGCATCCGATAATGCCGATTCTCAGTTTACTCATCTGCGGTTCATCCTCCCTAAAATGACGTTACCTGCGCTCATATTTTAACACAGCCTATGCGGTTTGAAAAGCGCTAAAACAGGAAAATTGACGACAAAAAAACAACTTGGATATAATAACTCAGGGCCTTATCCCCGAGTTTGCCACTTAATAGAAAAAAGATCTTCCAGAAATGCCGTATTTATCAA
>CAZMAM010000008.1:0-48970 GCA_964564305.1 uncultured Eubacteriales bacterium | reverse complement strand
GGATATTAAATTGACGAAATTTTTGCCTTTAGACAGGAATTTTTAGAGGTCACCTTAATAATAAACGGAAAGGGGAACTGTCGCCTTGACCGTCGAAACGCTGTACCCTCAGTTTGCGAATCTGTTCGGAGATTCCGGCAATATCCGGTATCTCAAAGCCTGCCTGCCCGGCGCGGATTTCGTAGATACCCCGCCTGGTCAAACACCTTTCTTCGCCGACCATAACCCGGAGCTGCTCTATCTTGGGCCCATGACCGAGCGCGGACAGCTCAAGGCAATCGCGGCGCTGACCCCGTGGAAAGAGCGCCTGCGGGAGCGGATAAACGCGGGCGCGTGCATGCTTTTCACGGGAAACGCCATGGAAATTCTCGGGGAAACCATCCGCACCGAATCCGGAGAAGAAATTCCCGGCTTGGGGATTCTGCCGCTGAAAACCGAGCGGGATTGTTCCAAGCGGTTCAATTCCCCCGTTCTCGGCCGGTTCGCGCCGATAGACGAGCCGGTGGTGGGATTTCAGAGCCAGTTTACCGCGCACACCGCTCCGCAAAGCGCTCCGTTCCTGACGCTCGAATGCGGCAGGGGATTTGTCAACCGCCCCGATTCAGAGGGCTTTTGCGTGCAAAACCTCATCGCCACCACCCTCTTGGGGCCGCTTCTGGTCTTAAACCCCCCGCTCACCCGGCGGCTGCTCGGCATCATGGGCGCCAACATCCCCTTAGCGCACGAGGAAACGGCACTGGAAGCGTACCGCACCCGGGTAAAAGAACTCCGGGCCCTCGCCCATCACCGTCGCTTTCCGGTTTAGTTTGCCAAGGCTCGTACATCCTTCCGCTTGCGCATCGCCAGACCGTGTGTCGGCGTACTCGCGTTTTGTTTTCTCCACACCTTTGGCACCGGTACCCTAACATTCACCTCAATCGGTACCCCATCTTCTCCTTGCAAAGAGAACAAACAAAGCGTATAATCAATAAGGGTTCTGTGCAAAAATGCGGCAAACACGCGGCTTTGCTTTATTGTTTTTTTCTTGTTTTTATGAAAACCGAAAGCTGTTTACGGGGGGATCGGGTTGCCTTCGGATTGTTCGCATATTCGCAATTTCTGTATTATCGCCCATATCGACCACGGGAAATCCACGTTGGCGGATCGCTTTTTGGAACTGACCCACACGGTGGACAGCCGCGAGATGGAAGACCAGCTTCTGGACAGCATGGATCTGGAACGGGAGCGCGGCATAACCATCAAAGCGCATGTGGTCACCCTGCCCTACACCGCCAAAGACGGTCAAACATACACCTTCAATCTCATCGACACGCCCGGCCATGTGGATTTTCATTACGAAGTTTCCCGGGCGCTCGCCGCGTGCGAGGGAGCCCTTTTGGTGGTGGACGCGTCACAGGGTGTTGAGGCGCAGACCATGGCAAACGCCTTTCTGGCCTCGGATCACGGGCTGGAAATCGTGCCGGTAATCAACAAAATCGATTTGCCCGCCGCCCGGCCGGAGGAAACGCGCCGGGAAATTGAGGATATCATCGGCGTTGACGCGTCTTTCGCGCCGCTGATTTCCGCCAAAACCGGCGAAAACATTGAAGGCGTAATGGAAGCGGTGGTCAGCCGCATACCTGCCCCGGCGGGCGATCCCGAAGCCCCGCTGAAAGCGCTGATCTTCGACAGTTATTACGACAGTTACAAAGGCGTCATCGTCACCGTCCGGGTAATGACGGGGCGCGTAAAACCGGGCGATATCATCAAAATGATGGCGAGCGGCGCCGAATTTACGGTGGCGCAAACCGGTGTGATGCGCCCATTCGGCGCCGAGCCTACCGAAGAGTTGAGCGCAGGCGAAGTGGGATATATCGCCGCATCCATCAAAACCGTTACCGAGGCGCGGGTCGGGGACACCGTGACCTTGGCCGAAAGGCCGGCCGACGTTCCGCTGACCGGGTACCGCGCTGCGGCGCCCATGGTGTTTTGCGGCGTCTACCCCGCGGACGGCGCGCATTACCGGGATTTGCGCGAAGCCCTCGAAAAACTTCAGCTGAACGACGCCGCACTTTCTTTTTTGCCGGAAACTTCCGCCGCGCTCGGATTCGGATTTCGGTGCGGCTTTTTGGGGCTTTTGCACTTGGAAATCGTGCAGGAGCGCTTAGAGCGGGAATATGATCTGGATCTGGTGACCACCGCCCCCGGCGTGGTGTACCGAATCACCCTCACCGACGGTCAGACCAAGGAAATTGTCAGCCCTGCCGATTATCCCGATCCGTCCGCCATCGCTTATGCCGAGGAACCGGTCGCCGACGCCCATATTTTCACGCCGTCGTCTTTTGTGGGCGCAGTTATGGATCTGTGCGAACAGCGCAGAGGAACTTATCTGCAAATGAATTATCTCGATCCCGTCCGGGTGGAATTGCATTATGAGCTGCCGCTTGCGGAAATCGTGTACGATTTTTTTGACGCGCTCAAATCCCGCACCAAAGGGTACGCGAGTTTCGATTACGAGATGAAGGGATATCAAAAAAGCTCGCTTGCCAAACTGGACATTTTGTTAAACGGCGAGGCGGTGGACGCCTTAAGCTTTATTGTTTACGCTCCGAGCGCCTATGCCCGGGCGCGAAAACTGTGCGAAAAACTGAAAGAAAATATTCCACGCCAACTGTTTGAGGTGCCCATTCAGGCGGCGATAGGGGGAAAAATTATCGCCCGCGAAACCGTGCGCGCCCTGCGCAAGGACGTGCTGGCCAAATGCTACGGCGGGGATATCACCCGGAAAAAGAAGCTGTTGGAAAAGCAAAAAGAAGGCAAAAAGCGCATGCGCAAACTGGGTTCGGTGGAAATCCCGCAGGAAGCGTTTATGGCTGTATTGAAACTGGACAACTGACAGGGAGGAAACCGCATGATGGATTCTCGCCCTATAGGCGTATTCGATTCGGGACTCGGCGGGCTGACGGTGGTGCGGGAACTGCTTCGCCTGCTGCCTCAAGAAGATATCGTCTATTTCGGAGACAACGGCAGAATGCCTTACGGAACCCGCGGCGAAAATACCGTGCGCCGGTATACACGGGAGGACTGCCGGTTTTTGCGCCGGTTCGACTGCAAAGTGATTATCGCCGCGTGTGGCACCGCGAGTTCCGTCGCCGCCGACGAGCTGACTGCTCTCGACGTTCCCGCCATAGAAGTAACCGAACCGGCCGCGGCCGCGGCGGCAGCCGCGAGCAAAACCGGACGGTTCGGGATTGCCGCCACCTCCGCCACCGTGCAAAACGGGGCTTTTACCCGCGCCATTTTATCCCGAAATCCGCGCGCGCAGGTGTTTTGCGCCGCCTGCCCGATACTGGTCTCCTTAGTGGAAGCGGGCTGGATCTCTCCGGACGACGAAATCACGGTTGCCGCGGCCAAACGGTACCTGCGCGATATGATGGGAAAAATCGACACATTGATTATGGGATGCACCCATTTCCCGCTGCTCGCCCCCGTGTTTCGAAAAATCCTGGGAAACGGCGTTTGTTTGATCGATCCCGGAAAGGAAGCGGCGGCGGCCGCCAAAGATTTGCTGAACCGGGAACACTTGACGGCGCCAAAAGATAAACTGGGGCGCTGCCTGTTTTATGTTTCCGACCGACCGGGAGATTTTTCCGAAATCGCCGAACGGTTCTTGGGCCGGCCGGCGGAGGACGTCCGAACGGTGGATCCCGCTATGCTCGCGGTTTCCGGCGCATGATCGCGGATATTTCGTTTCGTTCCGAAACAGGCGCAAAAAGCGGGACTTTCGTTTTTTTGGTGACGGGAGAATACCTTTTTTCCGAGGGAACGGGAAAACTGCGGTACCGGGAACTTTCCGGCGCGAACGTCACGTGGATTATTTGCAAACATAAGATACACATTGCCCGAAAAGGCGAGGCCTCTTCCCGCCTGACGCTTGAGGAAAACGGCCCGAGCGCCTACCGGGCGGTTTTGCCGCAGGGAGAATGCGCGATTCCCGTCACCCTGAACCGGCTGAGCACGGTCTGCGGCGAAGGCGGAGGAAACGTAACGGCGCAATACACGCTTGCACAAGAAGAGCACACGGTGCGCATCTCGTTTCGCGCCCGGCGCCGGCCCGACGCGGCTTTTTGAAAAACCGGATTCGGGCGGCCAAAGGCCGCCGGCAATCGAAGGAGCAGCAAGTATGACATTAACCGAACAGTTAAACGCCGCGCTGGGGGATGCGTTTCGGTCGGCGGGATTTTCCCCCGAACTCGGCGCCGTATCCCCTTCCGATCGGCCGGAATTATGTGAATTTCAGTGTAACGGCGCGTTTGCCGCCACCAAACAGGCGCATAAACCGCCTATTGCCGTTGCCGAAGAAATCGCCTCGCGATTGCAAAATCACCCTTTGCTGCAATCGGTAACGGCGGCAAAGCCGGGATTTATCAATCTGACGGTTTCATCTTCCCTGTTGATTGCGGCGTGCGATGCGCTGTATACCGGGGCAGAGCCGCTGATGCCGCAAACGGGAAAAGGAAAGACCGTTGTGCTCGATTACGGCGGGCCAAATGTGGCCAAACCCCTTCACATCGGGCATTTGCGCCCCGCCATTATCGGGGAATCGGTAAAACGGCTGTGCCGGGCCGCGGGGTACCGAACGGTGGCGGACATCCACCTGGGTGACTGGGGAACCCCTATCGGTCTGGTTATGGAAGAACTGAAAACGCGCCGGCCGGATTGGCGGTGTTTTTCGGAAGATTTTTCCGCGGACGAAGAAGTTCCCGAGCTTTCTTTAAATCTCCTGCAGGAAGTTTATCCCCTTGCCGCCGCCAAAGCCAAAGAAGACCCCGCCTTTAAAGAGGCGGCGGGCAAAAACGTAGCCGACCTTCAGCAGGGAAAGCCCGGCGCGTTGGCGCTTTGGAAAGAGATTATGCGGGTATCTCTGCCCCAGATTCGCCGCTGCTACGACCGCCTGTCGGTCAGCTTTGACTGCTGGCTGGGAGAAAGCGACGCGAAGCCCTATATCGCGCCCGTTTTCGAACGGCTGCGGGAAAAGGGAATGTTGCGGGAGAGCGACGGAGCACTGGTGGCGGATATCGCCAAAGAAGACGACGATGCTCCGATGCCGCCAATCGTGGTGCAAAAATCTGACGGCTGCGCGCTGTACGCCACCACGGATCTTGCCACACTGCTGCAGCGGCAGGAAGATTACGCGCCGGACGCCGTGTGGTATGTCGCGGATAAGCGGCAGAGCCTGCATTTTGAACAGGTGTTTCGCTGCGCGAAAGCGGCCGGTTTGGTTCCCGCCGATACCGATTTGCGGCATCTTTCGTTCGGCACCGTCAACGGGGCGGACGGAAAGCCTTATAAAACCCGGGACGGCGGGGTAATGCCGCTCTCCCGCTTATTGGATTTTGCCGCTGAGGCCGCCGAAAAAAAACTGACCGATTCCGCGTATCTCGGAGAGCTGACGCCGGATCAAAAGCGCGATTTGGCGCAAAAAGTCGGGACGGCAGCCATAAAGTTCGGGGATTTGGTCAATCACCGCTCAAAAGATTATATCTTCGATTTAGACAAGTTTCTCTCTTTTGAAGGAAAAACCGGCGTTTATCTGCTGTACACCGTCGCCCGAATCCGATCGCTGCTCAAAAAAGCGGACAATCAAAATCCGGCAGTACCGCGCGCGCTTTTGCCGTGCGAGCGGGCGCTGCTGCTCAACATTGCCGCCGCTCCCGAAACGCTTGCCCGCGCTTTGGATGAACAAGCGCCGAATTTCGTGTGCGAAAGCGCGTATCAGATCGCGTGCGCTTTTTCCCGGTTTTACCATGACTGCCCCGTTTTGGCGCACCCCGATGCCGACGTCCGCGCTTCCCGGCTGTGGCTGTGCGAGCTGACCGAGCGGGTATTGACCCAACATCTGGAATGGCTGGGAATTTCGCCGGTGGATAATCTTTAAAGCGACCTTTTTCCCGAATATTTTATTTTTCGTTGCCGTTTGTCGTTTCCGTTACGTATTATCTATTATTTTTATATATTATGTTATACTATATATTATATTTTATAAATATAGTATATTAAAAATAAGCATTTGGCTGCTTTGCGCGCCAAAACGGTATTGTGTTTTTGCGCATCTGTATTTCGCGGGGAGCGATCACGGTGAAAGCGATTACGGGCAGTTTCTTTGAGTTTGAGCATCACAACCGTGCTGAGGGAAAATACTATAATCAAACGCTGTTTTCCTTTACCGAGGAACAGTGGCGGCAGCTTATCCGCGATCAGGCGGAATTGGGCCTGGATACGCTGGTGCTGATGGCGAGCGCACTATACGAAAAGGCTTATTATTCCACGGGCATTTACCCGTACGCTTCTCACTTGACGTGCAAAAATGTCTTGGAAGTTTTGCTGGACGAGGCGGATCGCCTGAATCTTCGGATTTATCTTTCCGCCGGCTTTTACGGAGACTGGACCCGTCCGCAGCAAAATACCACAGACCCCGCCTGCATACGCCTTTCCCTTCGGGCCATGAACGAAATGTGCGAACGGTTCGGTTCTCACCCGTGCCTAGCGGGATGGTATATGCCGGACGAATGGGAAATCAACGGCGCCTTTGACGAACGGTTTATCGCCTATGTCAACACCATCTCCGCCGAAGCGAAAAAACTGAATCCGAAATATAAAACCGTTATCGGGCCGTACGGCACCAACAAAGTCGTTGCGGACGATGAATTTGTCCGCCGGCTGGAGCGCATGAATTTGGATATCGTGGCGTATCAGGACGAAGTCGGCGTAAAAAAAACCGCGCCAAACGAAGAAGCGGGTTTTTTTGAAGCCTTGAGCCGAGCTCACCGAAAAGCGGGAAGATCCGAACTTTGGGCCGATATGGAAATCTTCGATTTTGAAGGCGTGGTTTACCGTTCGGCGTTGATTCCCGCCCCTTGGGAACGGGTAAAACAACAAATGGAAGCGATAAGCCCCTTTGTGGAAAAAATCATCGTTTACTGTTATACCGGTATGATGGCCAAACCCCAAAGCCCCGCCCGAGCGGGATTTCCGGGAAAGGCGGAAGCGTTATACCGCGCATACCGGGCTTTTTTGCAAACCCTTTAGGCAACACCGCATAATGACCGCCTAATGGCTTTGCACGTCATCTGTCTACGTCTTTTCCGTCAGTTATTACAAAAATCCTCGGCAGTACACCAAGTATTCTCTGCGGTTTTTGTTTCATCTGACGAAAAATTCGCCGATGCATCTGACGCTGGGTCTTTATACAGTGTTGCCTTTAATCCGAGAGTCCGGCGGCCCGGAATTTTCCCATCAGCGGCATTCCCGTCAGCGCCGCACAATGCGCGCCTCATAGGGGCGCAGCATATCGGGCGCGCCGGGATAATTGCCCAGCAGCGTTTCTCCCGCCGCTTCTTTGGGCAGCGGCGCTTCGGTATCGCAAAAGCGGCAGACGATTATTCTCTGTTCATCACTCAGCGCACGGCGGTAAACCACCGTGCCGTTTTTATTTTGCAGCAACGTAAAATCCCCCGAAAGCAAAACCGCGTCCCGCGCGCGCAGCTGAAGAAACCGGCGGTAAAACGAGAGCACGCTTTCAGGATCGTTCTCCTGCTCACGAACCGAACGGCCGCGTTTGTATTCCGCCGCAATCCACGGCGTCCCCTCGGTAAATCCCGAACCGGGGCAGTCTGCCCACGGCATGGGGGCGCGCGCGTTATCCCGGCTGCCGAAATTCATCCTCCGAAGCAGTTCATCCGGCGGAAAATCTGCCTCCCGCTGCCGGTAGGCTTCTATTGTTTCAATGTCGCGATACTGTTCGATATCGGTGAATACGGGATTTTCCAGCCCCAGTTCCTGACCTTGATAAATAACCGGCATACCCCGCATACCGTACAGCAGCACCGCCAGCATTGTCGCGCTTTGCACCGGATAACGCACATCCCCGAACCGGGAAAGCGCGCGGGGCTGATCGTGATTTTCCATCACCAGCACCGGAAATCCACCGGCTTTGAGACCGTCCTCCCATTTGGCGAGTATGTCGACAAACGCTTCCCGGTCTACCGAACAGGGGGAAAACTTATCGCCGTTCTCCCGCCCCAATGAAAGATGCTCAAACTGAAACGCCGCGGTCAGCTCTCCCCGATTTTCACCGGTGAGCAACAGCGCCTGCTGTGGCGTAAGCCCCCAGGTTTCCCCAACCGTTAACGCACCGTGCGGGCCGAACGTCCGCCCGTACAGCTCGTGCAGATATTCGTGCAAATGCGGCCCGATTCCGCCGCCGAACGGCGCGTTGAAATCTTTGGAAATGGAATGAATCACATCGCAGCGAAATCCGTCCACGCCCATATCGAGCCAGAAATTAATCATATCCGCGATTTCCCGGCGGACTTTCGGGTTATCCCAATTCAAATCCGGCTGCTGCTCGGCGTACAGGTGCAGATAATACTGCCCGGTCTGTTCGTCGAATTTCCAGGCGGACCCGCCGAATCCCGCCTGCCAGCCGTTCGGTTCCCCGCCGTTTACCGGATCGCGCCAGATATAATAATCCCGGTATGAGCTGTTCCGGCTTTTCCGGCTCTCCCGAAACCACATATGTTCATCGGATGTGTGATTCACCACCAGATCCAGCAGCAGACGGATACCGTTTTCGTGAAGCGTCCGAAGCAAAACCCGAAAATCGTCTAAAGTTCCGTACTCCGGCGCGATATCCCGGTAATCGGAAATATCGTACCCGTTATCCACCCCGGGAGACGGAAAACACGGCGAAAGCCAGACCGCGTTGACGCCGAGCGCTTTGAGGTACGGCACTTTGGACAAAATGCCCGCAAGATCCCCGATCCCGTCGCCGTTTCCGTCGCAAAAGCTTTTGGGATAAATCTGATACAGCACCGTTTCTTCCTGCCATTGTTCCACCGCGCATTCTCCCCCTTTTTGATTTTGTTATTTTATTTACCCGATATTGTATTTAACCGACATACACCGAAAAACGCCACGTTTACGGCAATTCACTATCCGGCGTTTCTTCCGGCGCCGCGGTAACCATGGATACGATTTTTCCGCCCTCTTCCAGTTTCATGACCCGAACACCCTTCGAGGTTCGGGACTGACGGGAAATTTCCCGCATCGGCAAGCGAATCATGATACCGTCGGAAGAAATCAAAATGAGATCCTGCGACGGATCGATCACTTTAACGCCCGCCACGGCGCCGTAAAGCGCCGTGTGATAATTGATCAGCCCTTTTCCTCCTCGGGACTGCACACGGTACTGCGACGCGGGCGTAATTCTCCCGTAACCGGTCTCGGCGACGGTAAGCACCAGCGCGTCGGGCGGACAAATTTGCATATCGCACACTTCATCCCCGGGAATCAGCGTCAGCGCTTTCACCCCGCGCGCCATTCTTCCCACGACCCGCGCGTCGTCTTCGTTAAACCGAATGGCATACCCCAAACGGGTACCCACCAGTAACGTTTCGGTTCCGTCGGTAGAGAGCACCTGAACCAAGCGGTCGCCTTCGTCCAAATCGATGGCGATAATGCCGTTTTTTCGCGTGTTTCGATATGCGTCAAGTCGGGTGCGCTTAATCACGCCGTTCGCGGTAATCATCACGAGGTACCGGCCTTCCTCTTCGGAAGAATCCGGCACGTCAATCATCATGGTGACCTTTTCGTCCGGCTGAAGCGGAAGCAAATTCACCAAATTCATCCCTTTGGCGTTTTTGCCGCCTTGTGGAATTTCATAACATTTCAGCGGATACACCCGGCCGGCGGTAGAAAAGAACATGATGCGGTTGTGTGTGGAAGAAAGCAGCATGGTATCGGCCATATCTTCATCCCGGGTGCTCATACCGCGCACCCCTCTGCCGCCTCTTCGCTGAGATTTATAACTGTCCGCCGGCTGACGCTTGATATATCCCATGCCGGTGAGCGTAAGCACGCAATTTTCCACCGGGATTAAATCTTCGATATCCACTTCCCCATCCACCGGAGAAATTTCCGTCCGGCGGTCGTCTCCGTATTTATCCTGCATCCGGCGGCATTCGTCTTTGACCAGAGAAAGCACCCGTTCGTGATGCGCCAAAATATCCTCCAAATCGGCGATAATGGCGGTAAGTTCACCGAGTCTCTGTTCAATCTTTTTCCGCTCCAACCCGGCCAGACGCCCCAGCGGCATTTTCACAATGGCGTCCGTTTGCTCCTCATCAAAACCGAAGCGCTCGGCAAGCCCTTCCCGCGCAGCCGGAACGTCCGCGGCCCCCCGAATAATGGCCAGCACTTCGTCAATAAAATCAACCGCCGTTTTCAGCGCCTGCTGAATATGCTCTTCCGCCTTCGCGGCGCGCAAATCAAAACGGGTTCGCCGCTCTATCACTTCACACTGGAAACGGATATATTCCTCCAGCAGCTCTTTTAATCCAAGCACCCGGGGAACACCGTCGACCAGCACCAGCATATTGGCGCTGAAAGTCACCTGCATCTGCGTGAATTTGAACAACTGATTCAAAACAACCTGCGGATTTGCGGTTTTGTCCAGTTCGATAACCACCCGCATACCTTCCCGGCTGGAATGATCCACCACATCCCGAATGCCCTCTATGCGTTTGTCGTCCGCCAAATCGATAATGGATTTCACCAAAGCCCGTTTGTTGACCTGATACGGTATTTCGGTAATCACCAAACGCGGGCGGCTGCCGCTCTCTTCTTCTATTTCGGTGCGCGCCCGTACCACTATCCTGCCGTGCCCGCTCATATACGCGGCGCGAATTCCCGCCTGGCCCATGATGATGCCGCCAGTCGGAAAATCCGGCCCTTTAATCCAATTCATCAGGGTGTATGTATCCGTATTCGGATCGTCGATCAGCGCGCAAATGCCGTCGATAACCTCCCGGAGATTGTGCGGCGGTATATTGGTGGCCATACCCACCGCGATACCGGAGGACCCGTTGACCAGCAAATTCGGAAATTTGGCGGGCAGCACAGCCGGTTCCTTGCGGCGATCGTCGTAATTGGGCAGAAAATCCACGGTATCCTTCCGGATGTCCGCGAGCATATCGACCGCCATACGGCTCATGCGCGCTTCCGTATACCGGTATGCCGCCGCCGGATGTCCGTCTACCGATCCGAAGTTTCCGTGACCGTCAACCAAAGGATAACGCAGGGAAAAACTCTGCGCCATGCGCACCATAGCGTCGTAAACCGAAGCGTCTCCGTGCGGATGATAGCGCCCCAATACCGCGCCTACCGTGTCCGCGCTCTTGACATAAGCCTTATCCGGCGTCAATCCGTTTTCGTACATGGTGTATAAAATGCGCCGGTGCACCGGTTTCAACCCGTCTCGCACATCCGGCAGGGCCCGGGACACGATAACCGACATGGAATAATCGAGAAAACTGGTTCGCATTTCCTCTTTTAAATCGGCTTCCAGCATTCTGTCGGGCCGTTCGATAGGGGTTTCCTCCATAAAACGTTATGCTCCTCTTTTATGTTCTATAAACTGTATATGTTTCGTTCTTATGTATTTTGCGCTCGCGTCCGCTTTAAGAAAGCAGCGTATTCGCCTGCTGTTCGGTCAGCGCGTGAAGCGGAATTAAAATTTCCGGTTCGGGGCCGAACCGAAGAGAAATGACATTGGCTTGTTGCGTCACCGTTGCCAGGGAAAGCGGGAGCGTTCCCGTTAAATTTACAGAATCGACAAAAACCGAATCGCCCTCAAAAGTTAAAGTCACCGCTTTGTTCAGCATGCCACTCGTGTCGTATTCCCGCGCCGCCTCCCCTTTGCGGTACACCGGCAAAAACAACGGGTCATACAAAAGCAGCGCCAGCCCGGCCACCAGCGGCAACAACGCCGTGTTGATATCGAACAGTTTAAAAATAAGCCCCGCCGCGGCAACCGCGATAAGCACCGCTCCGCAAACAATGGGAAGCGGACGGATTTTACCCGCAGAACGAAAAGCCATATAATCTTCCCGGGTACACAAGGCCGAAGCCGTGAATTTTTCCATATTGTTCATCCCTTTGTCAGCACTCCGGAACAGACCCGCCGCAAAAATGTCGCCGTTTCCTCATTTTTGCGCAAAATAATCAGCCCGTCTTCCGCTACCAGCACCATGGTGTCTTTTTGCTCGATACACGCCTTCAGCCGGGCAAAATCCACTCTTCGGGTGAGGTTTTGCGCGGTCAACGTCAATCCTTCCGGTGTAAAAGAGACGGTTGAAGTACCATACAGTCGCGCATAAATTTGAAAATCTTTCTGTGCCTCGGTTTTTTCCCGATGGGGAAAAACAAAAAACCAGGCAAGCAGCAAAGCTGCCGCGCCCGCTGCCATACCCGCCGCCGTCAGCCAATATCCCGCTTGGGCATATCCGCGCCAGAGCGTTGCCACGGCTCCCGCAATCATGGCCGCAGCCAGCAGCGCTGCGGGTAATCGAAACCGCAATATTCCCATTCGACGGCATACCGCCATTCTCGCCAAAACGTAATCATTCTGTTCAATCGTTTGGGAAAATGCCTGCGGCGCCATGGTTCACACCCTCTTTCCGGTGATTTCCTTCCACTGTTCTTCGCTGATCTGCCTCTTCGGCACCACAACCACCTGATCCTCATCCAATTTCCAGGCGAGAATCCGCTCGCTTTGATAATCCCGCAGCGCGGGAAACGGATAATCGACTTTTTGCGGCTGATCCGACCCGAAAGAAACGCCGTCCGAAAATACCCATAATCTCACGCCGTTTCCTTTTGCCGCTTCCCGCGCCATCATATGCTCCCGAAACGGCGGTTCCGCCCATACCACCGTCAGCAAAACCAGACTCGCGACCCCGATAAACAACGAGGCCGCTTCCCTTTGTCCAAAATACGCCGTCAGCGCAAAAATGCCGACCGCTAAAAGTATAACGGACTTGACCACAGATATTTTTCCTCTCGGCCGACAGACACCTGTCAGCCGAACGCCTTCCAGCCACTCTTCTTTGGTGGGCTGCAAGCGAACATTCCAAAGCGGCATTCAAAAAACCTTCTATACATCCAGATTTTGCACATACTTTGCGTTTTTCTCGATAAATTCTCTTCTGGGTTCTACCTTATCTCCCATCAAAACGGTGATGGTTTCGTCTGCTTCCAAAGCGTCGTCTACCGTCACCCGGTACATGGTGCGAAATGCCGGATCCATCGTGGTTTCCCATAATTGGTTCGGATCCATTTCACCTAAGCCTTTATACCGCTGAACATCCGTCTTCCCGCCCAGTTCCGCTATATACCGATCTCGCTGGTCGTCGGAAAATGCGTACCGAATCTGCTTTCCCCGGGACACTTTATACAGCGGCGGCTGAGCAATATACACATGACCCTGTTCAATGAGCGGACGCATATACCGAAAGAAAAACGTCAGCAAAAGAGTGCGGATGTGCGATCCGTCTACATCGGCGTCCGCCATGATAACCACTTTTCCGTACCGAAGTTTGGCAATATCAAATTCCTCGCCGATTCCGCACCCGAGTGCCACAATCATCGGTTCCAATTTATCGTTTCCGTAGACCTTATCCAGCGGCGCTTTTTCCACGTTGAGCATTTTGCCCCACATGGAAAGCACCGCCTGATAATTGCGATCCCGCCCTTCGATGGCGGAACCCCCTGCGGAATCGCCCTCTACGACAAACAATTCGGTGCGGGGAAGCCGTTCGGGATCCCTCCAGATACAGTCGAATAATTTATCCGGCATGCGCGCGGAAATTTTTCCTTTATTTTTTCTGGCGTTATCTCTGGCTTTCTGTGCGGCTTCCCGTATCCGTTTGGATTCGATGGCTTTTTGCAATATGGCCCTTGCCGGCCCCGGATTTTCCTCCAGGTAGGCGGTAAGCTTTTCGTTTAGCAGCCGGGTGACCAATCTGCCGATTTCGGTATTGCCCAGTTTTGCCTTTGTTTGGCTTTCAAACTGCGCATCGGTCAGTTTTACGGACACCACGGCCGTTAATCCTTCCCGAACGTCGTCTCCTTTTAAGTTATTGTCGTTGTCTTTCAGTAATTTGTATTTTCTGGCATAATCGTTCAATACCCGCTGCATTCCGTTTTTAAACGATTGCTCATGCGTTCCGCCGTCTACCGTGTGCATATTGTTGGCAAACGAAAGCACCGTTTCGTTGTAACTGTCGGTATACTGAAAAGCAACTTCCGCGGCGCTGTTTTCTTCTTCTATGGAAAGATGCACCACTTGAGCGTGAAGCGGAAGATTTCCCCGCGTTTTGTTTAAAAATTCCACAAAAGAGGAAATTCCGCCCTCGTAACAGTACGTTTCCGTGCGAACGGTCGGTTCCCGTTTATCGGTTAAGGTAATACGCAATCCCGCGTTTAAAAACGCCTGTTCCCTGAGCCGGCGTTCCAGCGTCTCAAAATCAAATTGCGTGGTTTCGGTAAAAATTTCCGCATCCGGACAAAATCGGATAAACGTTCCGTCGTGCTCTCCGGTTCCGATTTCGGTGAGCGGGGTCACCGGATCTCCGCGTTCGAATCTTTGCGAATAAACTTTTCCGTCCCGGCAAACTTCCACTTCCAGAAATGAGGAAAGCGCGTTGACCACAGAACTGCCCACACCATGCAATCCTCCGGCTACCTTGTATAAGCTGCCCCCGAATTTTCCCCCGGCGTGAAGCACCGTAAGCACTACCGTCACGGTGGGTATGCCTAATTTTTCGTTTATGCCCACCGGGATACCGCGCCCGTTATCTCTTACCGTAACAACATCTCCGGGCAGCAATTCGACCTCTATATGCGTGCAGTATCCCGCCAGCGCCTCGTCTATGGAATTGTCCACAATCTCGTAAACCAAATGGTGAAGGCCCTTTGGCCCGGTGGATCCGATGTACATGCCCGGGCGTTTTCGCACCGCTTCCAGCCCTTCCAGCACCTGGATTTGCGATTCGTCGTATACTTCCTCCGAAAGATTTTTATTTTCGGAATTCACGCCTTTCATCCTTTCATTCTTTTCCCGTTATGTTTCCTCTTTTGCGCAATGTTCCCGTAGTGGAGGCGCAAAAAATAACCCTGTCTTCTGTTTTCTGTCGAACCAAAACAAAAGATCTCGGCAAATCGGTTGCGCTGTTCTCCAATTGTCCCCGCTGTTCGGCCTCTTTTAAAAATTCCCGGGTAATCTTCGATACGGTAGCGTTATCGGTATCGAAAACACCCACTATATTTTCTTCTCTCACCGCGCGGTTTGGACCCAAAATGAGGTACATTTTATATCTCCCTGATGTTCCCGTTTTCCACTTTCAGCGCTTTCCCACCGGGCAGCGGCTCACGCGAACATCCGGTAATCAGGGTTTGCGTTTTTCCTAAGCTTTTCAGCAAAAACCGTCTTCTGCCGTCATCCAGTTCACTCATGACGTCATCCAGCAGCATGACCGGGCTTTCTCCGTACTGTCTTTTTAAAAGTTCCGCCTCCGCCATTTTTATTGCAAGAACCACCGAACGCTGCTGCCCCTGCGACGCAAATCCCGCCGCGCTAACGCCGTTAATGCGAATATCAAAATCATCCCGCTGCGGCCCTTCACAGGTACTCCCCGCGGCAATATCCCGTTTTCGGTTTTTTCTGAGCACCGACAGAAAATTGCCTTTTCCGAATGCGGAAATCAGTTCTATTTTTTCCCGGTGATTGCTGACGGATGCATATATCGGCCGAACCAAATCCCCAAGAGAGAGAAGATACGCCTCCCTCCGGCTGCGCACGGTTTCTCCTTCTGCCGCCAATGCAGCATCAAAAGCATCCAAAAGATTAAAATCCCGATTTTCTCCGGCACGCATGGCTTTAAGCAAGCTGTTCCTCTGCCGCAGAGCACGGGAAAATCCGATCAATTCCGCCGCCGCCGCGGGATAAAGCTGACAAATAGCTGCATCTAAAAATCGGCGCCGTACGGCAGGTCCTCCTTTGACCAGAGAAAGATGCTCGGGAGAAAAAATCACGGCGCGAAATCTGCCGCAGATATCGCTGATTTTTTTTTGCGCTATCCCGTTGATTTCTGCGTTTCGCCGATTTTGCACGATTATAGTTGCCTGCTGTTTTCTTCCTCCCTCTTCAAAACTAAGGGCAATATCTGCCCGTTGCTTTTTGTTTTGCACCAGCTGAATATCTTTGGCTCCGCGAAATGATTTTTCTCCCGTAAACAGCCAGACTGCTTCCAAAATATTGGTTTTTCCCTGCCCGTTATCCCCATATAAAAGCGTAATTCCTTCTCCCGGGGTGACGGTGGCTTCCGTGATATTTCGAAACTGCCGTATATTCAGGGAAAATATCTTCATGCCGTTCCTCTGGCACATGCCGTTTTTTCTGAGAGAATATATTTTTTTTGTGCATAGACCACTTCATCCCCGGGACGGAGCTTTTTTCCACGCTGCAGACAGACTTCCCCGTTTACCGTGACTTTTCCTTCCTGAATCGCCACTTTGGCGGCTCCTCCGGTCGGTACGGCGGATATCAGTTTTAAAAACGCGTCCAGCCGTATAAAAGGCGTATGAATGGAAACGGTCATATTCGACTCTCCGTTTATTTTGCGCCGTTCAGTCTTACCGGCAGAACCACAAAAAGAAATTGATCGCCTTTGAGCGGCTTGATGGTCATAGGCGAAAGCGGGGTGGATAACTCCATTTTCACCCGGTCGGTTTCGGTATTTCGCAACGCATCCTGCAAAAATTGATGATTAAAACCAATCTCCATTGCCTGTCCGTCGGTCTGAGCCTCAATACTGTCGTTGGCTCTGCCCTGCGGAGTACTGCAGGAAACCGATATTCTTCCCTTTTCAAAATGACACAATAGCGGAGAACGAACCCGATCGTTAATAACCACAGCAGCGCGGGAAACCGATCGGAGCATTTCCTCGGTATTGACCATAGCCACCAAAGAGCACTGAGTCGGAATGGCTTTGCGATAGGGCAGAAATTCCCCGTCCACCAATCGGGAAATAAATACACTTTGCCCGATTTCAATCAGGGCATGTCTGGCGCCAACGGTGAAAAGAGCCTGTTGATCCGCGTTATCCGAAAGGACTTTTAACATTTCCGCCAGCGTTTTGCGCGGCAGGACAAACTCCGCCTGACAATCTTCTTTTACCGGTTCACGGCGTATGGCCATACGCGCGCCGTCAAGGCTCACCACCGTTAAATGATGATCCCGCCATTCGAACAGCGATCCCTTGTGTACCGGACGGGAAGATTCTCCCTGCGCAACCGCAAACAGCGTCTGCCGAATCATGCTGCGCAGAACGCCTTGACCGATCGACATTTTTTCGCCCTCATCCACTTTCGGAAGTTCGGGATATTCGGACGCCGGCATTCCCGCAATTTCAAATTGAGCCGATTCACATTGAATCTTGATGTTTTGCCGTTCATCGCACTCGATAAGCGTACTCTTCCCCGTCATGCCCCGAACGATGGAGGTAAAAATACCGGCGGGCAAAACCACTTCCCCCGGAGATTCCACGGTAGCTTCTATTTGCACGGTAATGCCCAGTTCCAAATCGTATCCCGCCAATGACACCGTATTGTCCCGGGCCCGCAGCAGCAATCCGTCAAGCGCCGGAAGCGCGGATCGGCCGGAAACCGCGTGTCCCGCCATAGTGACGGCGTCGACGAGTTCATTTGTTAGACAACGTACTTTCACATGAATAACCGCCTTTCTCTCTCGATATATGCCAAATATTCCGAACAAGATATGGAAAGCAAAATTTTGGTTCCCGGACGGAAAAACCACCCTTTTTGTATTTATGTTCACGAAAATAAGCGGGTGGAAAAAGTGAAAAACCGAAAATTCTGCGCTGCTGCCACAAAAAGCAGCGGGAAATATTCGGAGAAAAAAATGAGAAAAAGTGGAAACGAAAACCGAAAAAGTTTCAGTTTCCCCATTTCAGGGAAAAATCAGGTGAATAAGAGGAAAATTTCGTGGAAAAACGGAAAAACAAAGGAAGTACAATAAGGTGGATCAAAAGAAAATGTCATCAAAAAAATTTTTGAATTTTGGGTTTCGGAATTTCGGGAACCGTTGACCCGATAGAGGCATTATAAAATCAGGGGAGAGGATTGCCTTCACGATTCCTCACTGAGATTTTTGATGATGTCATTTACGGTATTTTTAAAGCCGGAATCGCGCTGCATCATTTCATCGACTTTACGCAGCGCATAGAGAACGGTGGAATGGTCAAAACCGCCGAATTCTCTGCCGATTTCTTCCTGTTTGAGGCCGGTAATGGAGCGGGTGACGTAAAAAGCTACCTGACGCGCCCGGGAAATGGGTGCCGTTCTGGTTTTGGAAACGAGGTCTTTCGGAGAGACATTGAAGGTTCGGGCCACTTCCTGCTGAATTTTTTCAATGGTCACCGGGGTCGGCTGAGAATGGCTTCGCACGTCCCGAATGGCATTTTGTGCTACCGAAATGGTCGGAGGATTCCCGGCAATCATATATTGTGCGTGAATGGTTTTGACCGCGCCCTCCAATTGCCGAACATTGCTTTTCAGCTGACTCGCAATATATTCGCAGACATCGTTGGGAATTTCCATTTTCAGCAAGTACGCCTTGCGTTTGATAATGGCAATGCGCGTTTCAAAATCCGGCGGTTCCACATCTGCCAGAAGACCCATTTCAAAACGCCCGCGCAAGCGATCTTCCAGTGTGGCAATTTCTCTGGGCGGCCGGTCGGAAGTGATGACGATTTGCTTTCCCGCAGTGTGCAAATAATCGAAAGTATGGAAAAAAGAAACCTGCGTTTGTGTTTTTCCCGCTAAGAACTGGATATCGTCTACCAACAAAATATCCGCCTGACGGTATCTGTCGTTGAATTCACTGACGGTTTGATCTTTGATCGACTGGATAAAATCGTTGGTCATCTCATCGCATTTGGTGTACAACACCCGTGTTTCAGGATGTTCGCGGCGCACTTCCGCGCAAATGGCGTACAGCAGATGCGTTTTGCCGAGACCGCTTCCGCCATAAATAAACAGGGGATTATACTGTCCGGAAGGATTGCGTGCAACAGAAAGAGCGGCCGCGTGGGCAAAGCGGTTCGAAGCGCCGACGATGAAATTTTCAAAGGTATATTCCCCCGTTTCGGCAGCGCGGTTAAAGAAAAAGGAAGAATCAAAGGTGCCGTCGGAAGGTGTCGGATCAATCTGATTTTTATTTTCCAAGCTGTAAAATTCCAGCGTAATGTGCTTTCCGGTTATCCGGCGAAGCGCATCCTGAACTTTATCGGCATATTGCTGATTGAGTACGGTTTTCTGAAAATCGGAATCTACGCGCACGCGCGCTTTTTCATTGGATAAATCCGTTAAGTGAAGCGGAGAAATCCACATATCGATGGCGGCGTCGCTGATTCCGTAATTTTCCCGCAACGTATCCACCGTTTTGTTCCAGATCGAAGAGAGATCAGAAGCAGAATAAACCATAATTTATCTATCACCCCGATAACAAAAATATAAAAAACAAAAATAATTTACCGATCCGTATTTTGATCCGGAAAAAGCAAATTAAAAGAAAATTTTCCGGCATAAGTACGGAAACTTCCGTGCGATTTCGTGCGATATTTTCCACAAATAGTTTATCATAAAAACGAACAAAACTCAAGCCCCGAAATCCGAAAAATCAGGATAAAGCAAAAGCGGGAAAAGAAAAAGACATACTTTTCCCGTTACGCTCATTTTTTCTGTCAAACAAATAATAAAAAAACAGACGGCTCATTTGACACACAATCATTATGCGGTATTATCTTAAAACGCGCAAGGCATCTGTGAGATCGAAATAATCGGTATGCAAAGCCGAAAACCGACAATCAAAAATCGGAAATCAACGGCAAAATTACAGGGCCGCCGCGCCGATAATTCCCGCGTCGTTGCCAAGACTGGCGATGCACAGACGGGTTTGGCGAAGAGAATGTTTGCTGTACCGCTCCCGTTCAATGTAGGCGCGCAGAGGGCGAAGCAGCGTTTCTCCCTCATGGCATATGCCTCCGCCCAGACAGATGACTTCCGGCTGAAAAATATTGATAATATTGACCAATCCGCAAGCCAAATGATCGATGTAGGTGTCCACCACTTCTTTCGCGGCAGAATCACCCCGGTACATAGCCTGAAAAGCGGTTCGTCCGCTGACCTTTCCGTATTCCCGCGCAAGTTCGGTCATCAGACTGTCCGGATGTTTCTGCATGGCTTTTCGCGTTTCCCGAATCAGGCCGGTTGCGGAAGCGTAAGCTTCCCAACAGCCCCGTCTGCCGCATCCGCACGGTTCCCCGTTTTCCACGATGACCATATGTCCCAATTCCGCGCCGGCAAAATTAAAACCGTCGTAAATTTTCCCGTCCAGAATAATTCCGCCGCCTACACCCGTTCCCAGCGTAATGCAAATGGCACTTTTCGCACCTTTTGCGGCGCCGGCTACCGTTTCGCCCAAAGCCGCCGCGTTGGCGTCGTTTTCGATAGATACCGGTTTTTCGAGCATTTTTTCCAGCATGTCTTTCAGGGGAAGTTCATGAAAATCAAGATTACAGGAATATTCCACAACGCCTGTGTCCAAATTGCAGCTTCCCGGGCAGCCCACGCCTACCGCTTCGATGTCGTTCATGGTCATGCCGGCTTTTTTCACCGCCTGAAGACTGATTTGCGCCATATCCGCAACAATGGCTTCCGCCGGACGGGGCAAATCGGTTTTACCGTCGGCTTTTTGCAGAATTTGATATTGTTCGTCCACAACTCCGGCGACAATATTGGTTCCGCCCAAATCAATTCCGATGCGTGCCATAAATATCTTCTCCTTTCACATCAAATACTGCATTGAATGTACAAGCACATTATAACGAAAAAGGTTCAAAAAGACAAGAATTTCTTCTCAGGAAAATGAAAAAGTTTCACATGAAACACACCGTTTCGGTTAGGGCTTTTCAACCCCAAAAAAATGTGATATACTTCTTGTTGTTCCTCTTATTGCTCATCGGAATGTTTCCGAGACCGGGCAAGTATCGGACAAATTTTGTGTATACAGCATTAAATAATCAAATAGACGTATTTATCATAACACGGGGAGGAAACAAAACGATGTCGGCGCATATTATCGCGGTAGCCAATCAAAAGGGCGGAGTGGGCAAAACCACTACGGCGGTTAATCTTGCGGCGGCATTCGGTTTATTGGGGGAGAAAACCCTGCTGTGTGATTTGGATCCCCAGGGAAACGCAACCAGCGGCGTCGGAAAAGAAAAGCGCGGAAATTCTCCTTCGGTTTACGAGTTGCTCATCGGATCGGCAAAACCGCAAGACGCCGTAATCGCTACCGAATATGAGCGGCTTTTTTTGCTGCGTTCGGATATTGCTCTTTCCGGTGCGGAGATTGAACTGATCGATTTACCCAGACGGGAAAACCGGTTGAAAGCGGCGTTGGCGGCGCTGAGAGAGAATTTTGCATATATTCTTATTGACTGCCCCCCGGCGCTTGGAATACTGACATTAAACGCGCTTTGCGCGGCGGATTCCCTGCTGGTTCCCATACAGTGTGAATATTATGCGCTTGAAGGACTGGCGCAATTGATGAATACCGTCAGACGGGTTCGGCGGGATTTAAACCCGACATTGGATTTAGAAGGCGTATTGCTGACGATGTACGACGGAAGGTTAAATCTGACGCAGCAGGTTACGGCGGAAGTCAAGCGATTTTTTCCGCGGCAGGTATTTTCTTCACCGGTTCCTCGATCGGTGAGATTGAGTGAGGCGCCGAGTTTCGGAAAACCGATACAGTATTACGACCGATCTTCCCGCGGCGCAAAGGCATATAACCGTGTTGCCGAAGAAATTTTGGGAAAGAAGGGGAGAAAATGGCGCTGAAAAAAGGCCTCGGACGCGGGTTGGAGGCGCTGATGACCCAAAGCGGAACGGAGGACGCTTCGGAAACGGTGACCTTGCGTATACAGGAGCTCGTACCGAATCCCGATCAGCCGAGAAAATATTTTGATGAAACGGCTCTTTCGGAGCTGACGGCATCGGTTGCGGAACATGGCATTTTGCAGCCGCTTTTGGTCAGGCCGATGCCGGACGGAAGTTATCAGATCGTTGCCGGGGAACGAAGATACCGCGCGGCGCTTGCTGCGGGGTTACGGGATGTCCCCGTGGTAATTCGCTCACTTTCGGATGCCGAGACCGCGCGCTTGACACTGATCGAAAATCTTCAGCGGGAAAATTTGAATCCGCTCGAAGAAGCGAGAGGATACCGGGATCTGATCGAGCGGTACGGACTGACGCAGGAAGAAGTTTCTATGGCCGTGCACAAATCTCGGCCTTCCGTGGCCAATGCGTTGCGCCTGCTGCGGCTACCCGATGAAGTCGCCGGAATGGTAGAACAGGGTGCGCTTTCTGCCGGGCATGCACGCGCGCTGTTGGCACTCGGAGACCCCGCCGTGATCACGCAGCTGGCCCACGAGGCCGTAAAAAAAGAGCTCTCCGTACGGGCGTTGGAACGGGCGGTTTCTTCGCGAAAGGAAGAAGCGACCCCGCCGAAAGTACGGTTTAATGCCAAATTTGCAGATGAAGTGGCCCTGTCCCTGTCTCGCGCATTGGGAAGAAAAATTCGCGTGATCCCGGGGAAGAAAGGCGGCGTGATGCAGGTGGAATACTTTGATGATGAAGATCTGCGTTCGCTCGCAAACGCATTGGCCAAAGAGTGAGGAGGTTACCCATGAACGATATCAGACAGATCCGCAGCGATCCGAATTCAGTAAAAGAGGCGTGCGCCAAGCGGGGAATGCATCTGGATGACGAGATAGATGAAATTTTGGAATTGGATCGGCAAAAGCGCGCCTTGATCAACGAAAGCGAACAACGGAAAGCACAGCAAAATGAGGCGTCCCGAAAAATTTCCCGAATGAAACAGGCGGGGGAAGACGTTTCCGCAATTATGGCGGAAATGAAAACATTGGCCGATCAACAGAAGGAGGATGCGCGTAAACTCAATGTCTTGGAAGATAAACTGAAGAAAGCCATGCTCCTTCTTCCGAATTTACCGGATCGGGATGTGCTGCCCGGTGGAAAGGAAAACAACCGGACCGTGCATGTTTACGGCGAGAAACCGGAATTCGATTTTCAGCCGAAAAATCATGTCGAACTGTGTGAATCGCTGAAAATGATCGATTACGAACGCGGCGCGAAACTTTCCGGAACCGGAAGCTGGGTATACCGCGGAATGGGGGCCAGGTTGGAATGGGCGCTTTTGAATTTTTTTATTGACGAACATATTCGGGACGGGTACGAACTGATTCTGCCGCCGCATATGCTCGGAGAAGAATGCGGATATACCGCCGGGCAGTTTCCGAAATTTGAAGACGAGGTATACTGGATTCAAAATCCCACCGGCAGCGAAAGAAGGTTTTTACTTCCGACGGCGGAGACCGCTTTGGTCAATCTTCACCGCGGGGAAATTCTCACGCCGGACGAACTACCGAAAAAATATATCGCGTATACGCCCTGTTACCGAAGAGAAGCGGGCAGTTACCGCGCGGAAGAGCGGGGTATGATCCGCGGACATCAGTTTAACAAGGTGGAAATGGTGCAATATACCGCCGAGGAAGATTCCGATTCGGCGTTTGACGAATTGGTGCGCAAAGCGGAAACTTTGGTGCAAAAACTGGGGTTGCACTACCGTTTGGAAAAACTCGCCGCGGGGGATTGCTCGTTTTCCATGGCGAGAACCTACGATATCGAAATCTGGATTCCCAGCATGGGTATCTATAAAGAGGTCAGCTCCGCATCCAATGCCAGAGCGTATCAGGCAAGAAGGGGAAACATCCGGTATCGCGGAAAAGACGGAAAAATGCATTTTGTACATACGCTGAATGCATCCGGGCTGGCGACCAGCCGGGTTTTGCCCGCGTTAGTGGAGCAGTGTCAAAACGCGGACGGATCGGTGCGTATTCCGCCCATTCTTCGCCCGTATTTGGGCGGTATGGAGGTCATTCGATGAGCGAACCGCACGGAAAGGATATCCCGCCTGTTTATCGTGAAACAATTCCGATTGCGTCTTACGACGTCGGATACGATCGAAAGCTCACGCTTTCTGCGCTCCTGCGTTGGCAACAGGAGATCGGTGAACACCATTTTTTATGCGGCGGACTGGGTTTTACCGAACTTTCCGACCGAGGAATGGCGTTTGTGGTTTTGCAGGCGACGGCCAGGATTTTTCGGCGCCCGCATTACGGCGAAAAGGTGGTTATGGAAACTTGGTACCGTCCGTCCGTTCATTCGCGGTTTGTTCGATGCTACCGTTTGCGGGATACCGAAGATCGGAATTTGATCGAAAGCGTTTCGACTTTTGCCCTGGTGGATATCCAAACCCACCGTCCGCTTCGTCCACAGGTGTTTGATGCGTTCGGCTTGCCCGCCGCGTCGGAACGCCCGCACGGATGCCCTTATCCCGAACGGCTGCGGCTGCCTGAAGATATGCCCTATGCGGGGGAATTTACGGTTCGCCGTTCCCATTTGGATTATTTGCAGCATTTTAACAATACCCGTTATGCCGATTTGCTGATTGATTTTTCCCCGGCGGATCCGAAGGACATCAAGGGGTTTACCGTTGTGTTTAAACACGAATCCCGTTTGGGGGATTGTCTGTCCCTGTACACCGAAGCGCGGGAGCGCACCGTGTTTATGCGGGGAACAAACGCGGATCGCCTTGCTTTTGAGGCGGAAATGATGCTGTAAAGCTTGTACAACGTCTGTACAACGGAGGAATATATGAAACAGATTTTGCGTCCCATTCTCGGCGGAGTGGCGGTCGGAATTGCCAACGTGATTCCCGGGGTAAGCGGGGGAACGTTAATGGTGATTATGGGCATTTTCGATCGTGCCATGAACGCTATTTCCGATGTGTTTAAGCCCAAAAATCCACATCGCAAGCAGGATATTTTGTTCTTGGTTGAGGTATTGCTGGGTGCCGGAATCGGAATTGTCGGGTTTTCCGCAATATTGAAGTGGTTATTTGCCGTTATTCCGATGCCAACCGTTTTTTGGTTTATCGGATTGGTCGCGTTTTCGGTTCCGATTTTCAAAAAAAATCAAATGCAGAGCATATCGGTTCATATTCCCGCATTACTTTGCGCGGTGGCGCTCATTCTCCTGCTGACCGCGGCGCAGATTTTTTGGCTGCCCGCGCCTGCCGCCGACACGGCGGAAATACCGGCGTTCAGTTTTTCGCTTTGCGCCGTGCTCTTTTTTTCCGGAATCGTCGGAGGGTTTGCCATGTTGCTGCCCGGCATCAGCGGATCGCTGATGCTGATGATTTTGGGCGTGTACCAATTGGTTGTGCTCGGATATATCGGGAATCTGGCAACGATTTTCCGTTCTTTTTCCGGGGAGACGCTGCTCTCGCTTGTGCCGCTGCTGTTTTTTGCGATCGGAGCGGTGCTGGGTATTGTACTCAGCGCAAAGCTGACGTCCTTTGCTCTGCGAAAAAACCGGAGAATTACGTTGAGTTTTCTTTTAGGATTGATTGCGGCATCGGTGGTTTCGCTGGTCGCGTTAAATCTCGATCGGTTTACCGCCGCACTGCCGATGATATTCGGATCGATTTTCGCTTTTCTGCTGGGCGGGGTCATGGTTTGGCTTATCGGAGGCAGACAAAAGCGGGAAGCATAGGGCAAAGCCGCCGGGTTGCCGAGTTATCGGATATTTGATTTCCGGTTTAAGACAATACCGCACAAAGATTGCCGTGCGTGAAGGCGGAGCGGATTTTTCGTCAGATGAAACGAAAATCGCAGGGAAACCTTTATGTATTTGCGAGGATTTTTGTCATTTATGACGCAAAAAGTGCCCGGCCGCTTGGGCAGGCATTGCGCGCAAGACCGGTCTTTGTGTGGTGCTGCCTTAAGTCTTCGGTTAACCCGCGCGCCGAAAAAACCAAAGATAAATGCCGGAGGTTTTTGAAAACCCCCGGCCAAGCGATTATTCAATTTTGAAATCTTCCCGTATTGCCATGGGCAGCGGGATTCTTTGCAAGACATAAACTGCCGCAACCACCGCGGCGGCAATTGTCAGAACAACCGTGAACAGTTTTTTCATGATATCCACGCTCCTTTTAGTTTTCAAACACGGCGCGCTCATTCGCTTTTGAAACCGCCGAACTGGGAAAATTACCGGTTTTTGGCATAAGGCGGACGCCTTGTTTTTCTGTTTTTATTATAGCGCGCAAACCGCTGAATTTCCACCGAAAAAGCGGAAAATTTGCGGAAATTCGCAAAATTTACGGATTGTTCTTTTTTCGGGAATTGCAAAGAGAGACAAGATGCGGTATACTGAGTTGCCTTGACGATAAGACACGGTAAGGCTAAAGTACGGTAAAATACGGATTTACCGGGAAAGTGTGCCGCAACGGAAGGGAGCCGTCTATGCGGGAATGTTACCTGGATCACAGCGCCACCACGCGAGTGTGCCGCGCGGCGGTATCGGCGGCCGAAAAAGGAATGACTGAAGAATACGGAAATCCCTCATCGCTGCATACGGTGGGAACACGGGCACAACTTGCCGTGGAAGAGGCGCGGCAAGTCACGGCGCAATTTTTCGGTCTTTCGCCGTCGCCGAAAGACCGTGCCCGCATTGTATTTACCGGCGGCGGCACGGAAGCCAATAATTTGGCGATATTCGGTCTTGCCCGGGCCAAAAAACGGCAGGGTAATCATGTCGTTGTGACGGCTTTGGAGCACGCTTCCGCGCTTCAGGCCTGCTTGGCTTTGGAAAACGAGGGGTTTTCCGTTACCGTAATTCACCCGGACGCACATGGAGAAGTGCTTCCGGAAACCGTTGCCAAGGCGTGCGGAAAACAAACCATACTGGTGTGTATGATGGCGGTCAATAACGAAACCGGTCAAATACTGCCTGTGGTTTCGGTGGCGCGGGAGGTTCGCAAAGCGGCGCCGCTTGCCGCTATTCACTGCGACGCGGTTCAGGCGGCCGGAAAGATACCGCTTTTTCCCATTGTCCAAGCGGTGGATACCGTCGGCATCAGCGGACATAAGATCGGCGCACCCAAAGGAATCGGCGCGCTGTATGTTCGGGAAGGGGTTCGCCTGATTCCGCTTTTTTACGGCGGAGGGCAGGAACGGAATTATCGCAGCGGAACGGAAAATGTCCCCGGAATTTTGGCGCTTGCCGCCGCCATTCGGGAACTTCCGCCTCCCGAGCAGGCGAATCAGGCCGGGAAACGTATTCGAGACCGGCTGATAACCGGGCTGCAAACGCGGATAACTTCCGTTATCGGGCCGGGGGTTTTGCAAATTATCCGTCCGATGCCGGCTGTGCCGCAGATTCTCACCGTTTCTTTTCGCGGATACCGCGGTGAAACATTGGTGCACGCCTTGGCGCAGAGAGGCGTGTATGTTTCCGCCGGTTCCGCCTGTGCCAAAGGCAAACAAAGCCATGTGCTGAGCGCTATGGGGCTTTCAAACGAAGATATCGACGGCGCGATTCGCGTCAGCACCGGATTGGACACCTCGGAAGACGACGTAGTGTGCTTTGAGGACGCGCTGTGCGAAATATTGCCATCGCTTGCGCACCGAACACCGGCGGCCAAACAGCCGTGTGTTTCGGGTTGAGTGTATCCCGCAAAGCGGGTATCTTGTATTGAGGTGGTGAGTTTATGGCGGAAAAATATCGGTTTCAGGATTTGGACGATTTTGATGTTGACGCCATACTGGAAGAATTTCAGACCAAAAAAAACGTTGTGCCCGCGGCGCAAATGCAGGAGATTCACGTGGCGGACGACGCGCCGCCGGATGATGACGACGTGATTATTTCGCCGGGGACACTGCCGGAATTTTTGGTGGAAGACGAATCCATGCCCTTGGAAGACGACGGCATAGCGGAGGAAGAAATGCGTGCCGCGTCGGGAGAAGCGCCGAAGCGCAATGTGTTTATGCGGTTTTTCGGCGCCATTGTGCCGCATGTGGGGGACAGAGCCTTCGATGTGGTGCGCAAATGCGTGATGCTCCTTGCTGTTTTGGTGTTTGTGGGCTCGATGACGTATTTGGTGGACGATTTGGTGCTGGTGCCCCGCCAAAATGAGGTCTTGGCGCAAACGCTTGCGGAGCAATACGATCCGGATGTTTCTCCGGTTCTTACGGGCGATCAGGCAAATTACTCGTACCCGGAAGGCATTGATCCCTCGTTTAAAAAACTGTATTATCAGAATAACGACATTCGCGGCTGGCTGTCGTTTCACTCTTCCGACGGCGGCATCAATTTGGAATATCCGATCATGCAGACGGCCGATAACGATTATTATCTGCACCATGACTTTTTGCGCACCTACAACATCAACGGAACCTGTTTCTTCGATTACCGAAACGATTTTTCCCGTCAGAATTATCAAAACAGCAACACCGTTATCTACGGTCACAATATGTCCAGCGGGCAAATGTTTGCCCCGCTCAACCGGCTGATTCGCGGAGTGGAGTACGCGAGGAGCGCGCCGACCTTCACGCTGAACACCATTTACCGCAAAGGAGAATACAAGGTCTTCGCGGTGATGATTTTAAACAACGATCCCGCCGACGGAACGCCTTTCGGGTATTTGCGAACCGAATTTGCGGACGGGGTAGATTTTGCGATGTTCCTTGCGGAGGTCAAGGCGCGTTCGCTTTACGATTACGGCGATGTGGATTTGCTTCCCACCGATGAAATTGTCACGCTTTCCACCTGCAACGCCAATCAGGGGCTTCCCTTTAAGAACGGGCGCACGGCCATTGTAGCCAGACGGGTGAGAGACGGGGAGGATGTCTCCACCGATGTGTCCAAAATCACCGTGAACACCGATGTGGTTATGCCTTACGGGTGGTACGTCAACCAGAATTTGGAACCGCATCCGTATTACGTGGACGCCAATTACGTGATTACGCCGCTGGATTCGCTGGGCGCTTATATGGCGACTTCCACCGCGACGGGAACGGGCGCCACCACTACGCTTCCGTATGTCACGCAAGACGGATCGCTGGTTCCGTCCACCACCACGTCGACCGAGAGCACCGCGCCTACCGCGCCCGGTTCCGTGGAGCCGCCCGCGACATCGCCGCCCGCGCCGCCACCCACGCAGGCACCGCCCGCGCCGCCCACTCAGGCACCGCCCACGCCGCCACCCACGCAAGCGCCGACCGAACCGCCTTCAGAGGCGCCCACAGAGGCGCCGACCGAACCGTCTTCGGAGGCGCCGACCGAGCCGCCCACCGAGCCTTCGGAAGAACCGAGCGAACCTTTGGAGGAATCCACGCAACCTCCTGTAGAACCCGAAATGCCGGAGATGTAACGGTATGCGCGAGATTTTGCTGATTAAAAACGGGGAACTGGCGCTCAAGGGGCTGAATCGGGGAACGTTTGAGGCAACTCTGATGGGCAATTTGCGGCGCCGTTTGAAAGCGGCGGGAGATTTTACTCTGCGCAAGGCGCAATCCGCCATTTATGCGGAACCGGGCAACGGCGCGGATATAGACAAAGCGGAACAGGCGGTAGCCAAAGTTTTCGGAATTGCGGCGTATTCCCGCGCCGCTGTTTGCGAAAAAACCCTTTCCGCCTGTCTGGATACGGCGGTACGGGTGGTCGGAAAGGCGCTGGGCGAACCCGGGTACCGCAACGCGAAAACGTTTAAAGTGCTGGCCAAACGCGCGGATAAGTCTTTTCCGCACCCTTCTCCGCAAATCTGCGAGGAAGCCGGCGCGGCGATTCTCGAGGCCTTTCCCGGTCTCAGCGTGGATGTGCACCGCCCGGATCTGACCGTTACGGTGGAAATTCGGGATTTCGGCGCCTATGTGCATCTGGCCCAGATTCCCGGCGCGGGGGGCATGCCGGTGGGCACCGCCGGCCGGGCGGCCGCACTGCTTTCCGGCGGCATTGATTCCCCCGTGGCGGTATATATGATGGCGAAGCGCGGGGTAGAAACGGTGGCGGTACATTTTGCCTCTCCGCCTTATACCAGCCCGATGGCGGAGCAAAAGGTAAAAGATTTACTTTCCCAGCTTTCCGCGTATACCGGTTCGGTTCCGCTCTATGTGGTGCCGTTCACGCGTATTCAGGAATCGATTCGGGACAACTGCCGCGAGGAATATTTTACGCTGATCATGCGGCGGATGATGATGCGGTGCGCCGCTGTCCTGGCGCGCAGGGAACGCTGCGGCGCGCTAATTACCGGGGAAAGCCTGGGACAGGTGGCTTCTCAAACCCTTTCGGCGATTGCCTGTACGGATGCGGTTTGCGATTTTCCGGTTTTCCGTCCGCTCATCGGGATGGACAAAGAAGAGATTATCCGGCTTTCCCGGAAGATTGAAACATTCGACATATCCGTTCGCCCTTACGAAGATTGCTGCACCGTGTTCACGCCCCGGCATCCGAGTGTCCGCCCGCAGCTTGCCAAGGTTATCGGGGAAGAGCAAGAGCTGGATATACCGGCGCTGGTGAGGGAAGCGACAGAGCAGGCCGCGCCCGTCACCGTGTAAAAAAGGCAAACGGCTGTAGGGCAAACGAAAATCGAAAAGCAGCGAGGCTAATAAGAGCATAGAGGCAAACAGGGACAATGAGGCAAAAAGGCCAAAAGGGGCGAAATCATTTTGCCGAGGTTTTTTCAGTCGATGGCGCATCCCGCCGATAAAGGAGACATATTGGTTATTCGCGGTCAGGACGCGGCGCACATCGGCCTTTCGCTGCGATCCCGTTTGGGGGACAGGCTGGTGGTGTGCGACGGGCGCAGCACGGAATATCCCTGCAAAATTGTCGGAATCACCCGGGAGGAAGTCCGGTTGGAAGTGGAAGACGCGGTTCCCTCCCGATCGGAACCCGGGCTTTTTCTTACGCTGTACCAAGGGCTGCCCAAATCGGATAAAATGGATCGGATTGTGCAAAAAGCCGTGGAATTAGGGGTCAGCCGCATAGTGCCGGTGAAAATGGAGCGAAGCGTCGCCCGGATAACCGGGAACGCCGAGCAAAAACTTCGCCGCTGGCAAACCGTTTCAAGGGAAGCGGCGCAGCAAAGCGGCAGGGGAATCGTACCCGAAGTGCTGCCTCCGATTTCTTCCGAACTTCTGGCGCAGAACATTCGGCGGGAGTTTACGGTGGTTTGCTACGAGGGAGGCGGCGAGCCGCTTTCTTCGCTCGTTTCCCCCGATACGCGGAGCCTTTCTCTGGTGACCGGGCCCGAGGGCGGGATTTCCCTTTCGGAGATAGAAAGCTTTATGCGCGCGGGCGCGCGAACAGCTACGCTCGGTCCGCGTATTCTGCGCTGCGAAACCGCGCCTTTGGCGGCCGTCGCCGTGATGATGAGCCTTACGGGGAATTTATCGTAACCCGGCTGTTTACGCGCAATCGATTACCCGTACATCCGCTGTTATTTCATATTCATTATAATCAAAAACAAAATATTGCAAATTAAAGCCTTTCCGGAAAATTTTCCGGAAAGGCTTTTTCGGCGGAGACGCCGTGTTTTCAAGAGTTTATTCAAGCTTATTCAGCCCATGGTGAGCGCCATTACGGCCTTTTGCGCGTGAAGGCGGTTTTCCGCTTCGTCAAAAATTTCGCCGGCGTGCGTTTCAAACACGTCCGCGGTAATTTCTTCGCCGCGGTGCGCGGGAAGACAGTGCATCACCAGACAGTCGGCGTGAGCGGCGGCGAGCAGTTCGGCGTTGACCTGATACCCGCTGAAAGCCTTGCGGCGCTCCTGAATCTGCTGTTCCTGACCCATAGACGCCCAGACGTCGGTGAAAACGACGTCCGCGTTCTTTGCCGCGGCAAACGGATCGGTGCTCAGAAGAAAACGGTCGCCGTAGTCGGCGGCAAAGGCGAGAACGGCCGGATCCGGCCGGTAACCGTCCGGGCATGCCACGCGGACGTTCATGCCGGTTTTTAACCCGCCCACAATCAGGGAATTGGCCATATTGTTGCCGTCTCCGATGTAACACAGGTTCAATCCTTCAAGCAATCCCTTGTGCTCGCGCACGGTCATCAAATCCGCGAGCACCTGGCAGGGATGGCAAAAATCGGTCAAACCGTTGATAACCGGAATCGAACCGAAAGCGGCGAGATCCTCCGCTTCTTTTTGCGCGTATGTCCGAATCATAATGCCGTCCAGATAGCGCGAAAGCACCCGGGCGGTATCTTCCACCGGTTCTCCGCGGCCGATTTGCAGATCGCGGGCCGAGAGAAACAGACCGTATCCGCCCAGTTGATAAATGCCGGTTTCAAAGGAAACGCGGGTTCGGGTGGAAGCTTTTTGAAAAATCATTCCCAGCGTTTTGCCTTCCAAGCGGCGGTGCGGTATGCCGTGTTTCAGCTCGTATTTGAGCTGGTCGGCGGTATCGAGAATTTCCGCGATATCCTGCCCGGAAAGATCCAGCAGCTTCAGTAAATGTTTCATCATTCCTCATTCCTTTACGCGTCAGCGTGCTTGTATACGAATTCGCATGCCTGATGATGAATCGGCGTACGGATATATATGAATCAGAGCGCCTGCAGGGTCTTGGCGAGAATATCCAGCCCGCGGCAGAGCGTTTCCACCGGGATGTTCAGCGGGGGAAGCAGGCGCAGGCAGTCTTTTGCCGTGAGAACGAGCAAGCCGTTTTTCAAAGCGGCGTTTGCGAGATCTTTTGCCGAAACACCGGACAAAACCGCGCCGATCATCATTCCCCGGCCGCGCACCTCGGAAATATGGGGCATGGCGGAAAGGCGGCGGCGGATTAAATTCCCCTTTTCGGTAACCTGATCTAAAAATTCCGGAGTATTGACAACGGATAACGTATACCGCGCCGCCGCGCACACGATCGGATTGCCCCCGAAAGTGGACCCGTGGGTTCCGGGGCTGAGTACGTCCGCGAGAGATTCGCCGCACAGCGTGACCCCGATGGGCAGACCGCCGCCGAGCCCTTTGGCCAGGGTGAGTATATCCGGCAGAACGCCGGCGTGCTCGCAGCACAGCAATTTTCCGGTTCTGCCGATACCGGTTTGCACTTCGTCGATAATCAAATTCCAATCGCGCTCGGTGCAAAGATCGCGTACCGCGCGCAAATAATCGTCCGTCAGCGGGAGCACGCCGCCCTCGCCCTGAATACATTCCAGCATGACCGCGCATACGGTATCGTCCGCCGCCGTTTTGAGGGCGGGCAAATCGTTGGGCGGAACAAAGCGAAATCCTTCGGTGAAGGGGAAAAAATAACGGTGAAAATCTTCCTGCCCGGTTGCGGAAAGGGTGGTCACCGTTCTGCCGTGAAAGGAATTTTCCAGGCACAAAACGGTGTACCGGCCGGGCCCGAACCGGTCAAAACTGCTTTTGCGGGCCAGTTTAATGGCTGCTTCATTGGCCTCCGCGCCGGAATTGGTGAAAATCGCGCGGGCCATATGTGTGCTGCGCACTAGATCGTTCGCGAACTCCGTCTGCACCGGGGAATAATACAGATTGGAAAGGTGCTGCAGCGTCTCGGCCTGACGGCAAACCGCGCCGACCCAGCCCTCATCGCAGTACCCGAGGGCGTTTACCCCGATTCCCGCTCCGAAATCGATATATTCCCTGCCGTCGGTATCCGTTGCCACGGCGCCTTTTCCTGAGGTCAGCGCCACAGAAAACCGCGAATAATTGGGCATCAGGGAACCGTCGCTGACCGATTTGATTTCCTTAAAAGTCATTAAACCCATGCCTTCCTCAATAAATCATCGTGCCGATGCCTTCGTCCGAGAGCATCTCAATCAACAGGGAGTGGGGGATCCTGCCGTCGATAATGTGGGCGCGGCGCACGCCGCGGCGCACGGCCTCCACACAGCAGTCGATTTTCGGGATCATCCCGCCGGAAAACACGCCGTCTTTTTTGAGACGGGGGACATCGCTGATCCGCACAACGGAAATCAGGCTGTTATCGTCGTCTTTATCCCGAAGAATTCCGCGCACGTCCGTCATCAAAATCAGCTTTTCCGCGCCCAAGGCCGCCGCGATTTCCCCTGCCGCGGCATCGGCGTTGACATTGTACCGTTCGCCGTGTTCCCCGCCGGCAATGGATGCGACCACCGGGATCATATCCCCGTCCAAACCGATGCGCAGCAACGTGACGTCTACCCGGGTGATGTCGCCCACGAGGCCAAGATCCGGCTCGCGGTGGCGCACCGCCGTGAGCATGCCCCCGTCCAGTCCGCACAGACCGATCGCTCTGCCGCCGCCCGCGCCAATTTGCTGAACCAGCTCTTTGTTGATTTTGCCCGCCAGAACCATTTGCACGACATCCATAGTCTCTTCGTCGGTGACCCGCAGACCTTCGGTGAAGCGGGGCGTTTGACCGGTTTTTTCCAGCATGGCGTCGATTTCCGGCCCTCCGCCGTGTACCAGAACCGGCTTGACGCCGACGGTGCGCAGCAGAATAATATCTTCCATCACGGCGGCTTTCAGCTCGCCGCGCATGGCATTCCCGCCGTATTTAATCACTACCGTTTTGCCGGCATATTGCCGGATATACGGCAAAGCCCGGATTAATACGTCGGCGCGTTCCCCTACGGTAATGCCCATTTTGGTTATCTCCTAACTTCTGTAATCCCCGTTGATGTGCACATACTCGGCCGTCAAATCGCACCCGTAAGCGAGGCTTTTCTCTGTCCCTGCGTGGAGGTCTATTGCAACGGTTACCTCATCTTCGCTCAGCACGGTTTTGGCGAAGTCTTCGTCAAAGTCGGGCATTTCGCCGTTTCGGCATACGGTGATGGCGCCCGCCCGGGACCGATATCCCCCGCTGACGGCGGAAACGTCGATTTCGGCGCCGCTATATCCGACGGCGCACAGTACCCTGCCGAAATTGGCGTCCGCGCCGTGAATCGCCGTTTTCACCAGTGCCGAACGGCACACCGCTTTGGCGACGGTTTTCGCGATTTCTTTCGTTGCGGCTCCGGTCACCTCGACCAGCATCAGCCGGGAAGCGCCCTCGCCGTCTTTGGCCAGCATGCGGCACAGAATCCGGCACACCTCGGCCAGCCCTTCGCAAAAAGTGTCAAACGCCTCGCCCTCTTCGGTAATCGGCGGATTGCCCGCTTTGCCGTTGGCCAGAATCAGCACATTGTCGTTGGTGGACGTGTCCCCGTCCACCGAAAGCATATTGAACGTATCTCCGCAAACGGTATTCAGCGCCTTTTGCAGCATATCGGCGCGGATAGCGGTATCTGTCGTTAAAAAGCAGAGCATGGTCGCCATATTGGGGGCAATCATTCCGCTTCCTTTGGCCATACCGCCCAGCACGCAGGGGATGCCCGCCACCGTAAACCCCGTCGCCGCCTCTTTCGGTACGGTATCGGTGGTCATGATGGCCTGCGCCGCCAAACGGCCGCCTTCCCGGTTCAGGCCGGCCGCCAATCCGGGCATCGCCGCGCGGATCGGTTCCATCGGTATCGCGGGGCCGATGACGCCGGTGGAGGCGACCAGCACTTCACTTGGGGAAATGCCCAGCTCTTTCGCCGCGCAGGCGCACATTTTCCTCGCCGTTTGCACCCCGTTTGGCGCACAGGTGTTGGCGATTCCGCTGTTGCAGACAATCGCTTTCGCTTTGCCGTTTTTCAGGTGCTCCCGGTTGACCAGAAGCGGCGCGCCCTTTACCCGGTTTTGGGTGTAAACGGCGGCGGCTTCGCACTCGCATTCGGAGACAATCAGCGCCAAATCCCGCTTATCTTTGTTGCGGCGAATGCCGCAGGCAACGCCGTTTGCGGTAAATCCCTTCGCGGCGGTAACCCCGCCGGGCCATATTGTTTGCATCGGAAAACCCTTCTTTGACGGATGCTTTGTCTGAAAACTTCTTTCTTTTGGCAGCACCGCGCAAGAATTGATTACCCCGAGGCCCTTTTCTCTTCGCGGAAATCTTTGTGCGGTGTTTTCTTTTTAAAACAGCGCGGGGATCGCGGTCAGGCCCGTTTCCTCCGGCAGGGAGAAAAGCAGGTTCATATTTTGTACGGCCTGACCCGCCGCGCCTTTGACCATATTGTCGATGACCGAGGTGACGATCAGCGTGCCGGTGTGTTTATCGGTATACAGTTGAATATCGCAGTAATTGGAGTGCTGCACATCGCGAATGTGAACCGGCTCCCCCTTTTTTCGAACCCGGACGAAGCGCTCGTTTCGGTACGCCCGGGTATACGCCTCGCGCGCCGCCTGTTCGGTGATTCCGTCTTTCAGGCGGGCGTAGCATGTGCAAAAAATACCCCGGTTAATCGGCAGAAGATGCGGCACAAACGTGACGGTTGCGGGTTCCCCCGCCAGTTTGCCAAGCGTCTGCTCAATCTCCGGCGTATGGCGATGGGACGCCACCTTGTATGCGGAAAACGACTCGGCGCATTGCGGGAAATGGGTTGTGGGGGAGGGCGACCGCCCCGCGCCCGTTATGCCGGATTTAGCGTCGATGACGATTCCTCGCGGTTCAATCAGCCGTTCTTTCAGCGCGGGCGCCAGCCCCAGCGCGGCGCAGGTCGGGTAACATCCCGGGTTGCCGATTATCGGGGCCTTGCGAATATCCTCCCGGAACCATTCGCAGAGCCCGTAAACCGCCTTCCGGTGCAAATCCGGGTACCGCTGCTCCGTTTGGTACCAATTTTCGTACACTTCAGGATTTTCCAGGCGAAAATCCGCGCCCAAATCGATGAACTTTTTGCCCGATTCCGCGCACCGCTTAGCCATATCCTGCGAAAGGCCGTGCACGAGCGCGGCGAAAACGATGTCGCTTTGCTCGAGGACTTCTTCTTCGCTTTGGCAAACGAGGGAACAGATTTCGCCGAGCGAGGGATAAACTTCCGAAAGCGGCTTGCCCCGAAACGTGACCGAACTCACCGCCGTAAGTTCCGCCTGAGGGTGCATCAGCAGCAGGCGCACCAGTTCCGCCCCCGCGTATCCCGTTGCGCCGATAACTCCGGCTCTGATCATGATTTTTCCTCTTCCCATGCCCGAACGGCGCGGCGAACGCCGGCAATTTGCTCTTTTACCCGGTCCGGCGCGGGGCCCCCCGGGACGTTTCTTCCGTTAGCGCACCGCTCCAGGCGGATGCTTTTGTACACGTCCGAAGAAAACGCCCCGCACACGGCGCGGTAATCCTCGATGGGCAGCGTCTCAAGGGTGCAGCCTTTTTTCGCGCATTCCGCGACCAGCTGCCCGACGGCCCGGTAGGCGTCGCGAAACGGAACACCCTTTCGGGTGAGATAATCCGCGCAGTCGGTCGCGTTGATAAAACCGCCCGCCGCCGCTTTCCGCATATTATCGGTGCGCACCGTCGCGGTTTGCACCATCGGGGTAAACGCGTCAAGACAGTCCGAAACGGTGTCCAGCGCGTCGAAAACCGCTTCCTTGTCTTCCTGCATATCTTTATTGTAAGCGAGCGGAAGCCCCTTGAGCACGGTCAGCAGGGTGATTAAATCTCCGAACACCCGCCCGGATTTCCCGCGCACCAGTTCCGCGATATCCGGATTCTTTTTTTGCGGCATAATGGAGGAACCGGTGGCAAACGCGTCGTCCAATTCGATGAATTTGAATTCCCAGGAACTCCACAGAACAATTTCTTCCGAAAAGCGGGAAAGGTGCACCATCACCAGCGCCAGCGCCGCCGTGAGCTCCACGGCAAAATCCCTGTCGGAAACAGCGTCCATGGAATTTTGGGTGATTTCGGAAAATCCCAGCGCTTTGGCTGTCGCTTCCCGATTCAGCGGATAGGTGGTTCCCGCAAGCGCCCCGCTGCCCAGCGGGCAGGCATCCATGCGCCGTCCCGCGTCCCGCAGGCGGCCGAGATCCCGCAAAAACATCTGCGCATACGCCATGAGATGATGCCCGAAAGTGACCGGCTGTGCGCGCTGCAAATGGGTGTATCCCGGCATAATCGCCCCGGCGTATGTCTCCGCCGTATCGCACAGCACCGTAATCAGCCGGACGATCCGGCTTTGTATTTCGGGAATGCGGTTTTTCAGGTACAGCTTGAAATCCAGCGCCACTTGATCGTTGCGGCTGCGCCCGGTGTGCAATCGCTTTCCGGCGTCTCCGATGCGCGCCGTCAGCGTTTTTTCGATAAAGGTATGAATATCCTCCGCCTGTGTATCCACCGCAAGCGCGCCGCTTTGCAAATCTTCGGCGATGCCGGTCAGGCCCTGTTCGATGGCTTTCCCGTCCGCTTCGGATATAATTCCCTGTTCCCGCAGCATTGCGGCGTGCGCGAGACTGCCCAAAATATCCTCCCGGGCCATGCGGCTGTCCACGGCTATGGAAGAATTAAACGCTTCGGTGGTTTTATCCTGCGCTTTTTGAAAGCGCCCGGCCCAAAGTTCTTCCATCTCTCAGCGTTCCTCCGGACCGGTTAAGCCGATTCCCTTTTTCGCCCGGACCCGTACGGGCAGGCCGAACAGGCGGATAAACCCTTCGCTGTCTTTTTGGTTGTACACATCGTCCGCGTCAAATGTCGCCATTTGCGGATCGTACAGGGAATAGGGGGATGTGATGCCCGCCAAGATAATGTTGCCCTTGTATAATTTCAGCCGCACATCGCCCGTGACCGTTTGCTGGGTCTGATCCACAAACGCGCTCAGCGCTTCCCGAAGCGGGGTGTACCACTGCCCGTTATACACGAGTTCGCTGAACCGGCCCGCCACCGCCTGCTGCTTAAAATGCTGCGTGTCCCTGTCCAGCGTGACGGTCTCCAGCGCTTCGTGCGCCCGGTAGAGAATGGCGCCGCCCGGCGTTTCGTACACGCCCCGGCTCTTCATGCCGACCAGGCGGTTTTCCACCATATCCACAATGCCTATGCCGTTTTCCCCGCCCAAACGGTTGAGCGTCTCTATGACGGCGAGCGGATCTAAAGGCTCTCTGTCCAGGGCACACGGCGTGCCCTTTTCAAATGAAACCGTAACGTACCGGGGTTTATCCGGCGCCTTTTGCGGGGATACGCCCAGTTCCAGAATTTTGTCGTAATCCGGTTCGTTTGCGGGATCTTCCAGATCCAGCCCTTCGTGCGACAGGTGCCAGAGATTTTTGTCTTTGGAATAATTGGTTTCGCGGGTGATTTTCAGCGGAATATGATGCGCTTCGGCGTAGGCGATTTCTTCCTCGCGGGATTTCAGATCCCAGATCCTCCACGGCGCGATAATCGTCATATCCGGCGCGAAAGCCTGTATCGCGAGCTCAAAGCGAACCTGATCGTTTCCTTTTCCGGTGCATCCGTGGGCAATGGCGTCGGCGCCCTCCGCCTGCGCAATTTCCACTAAGCGTTTGGCAATCAGCGGGCGCGCGAAAGAAGTGCCCAGCAGATACTGATTTTCGTAAACCGCGCCCGCTTTCAGCGTGGGAACGATAAATTCCTCCGCAAATTCCTTGCGCAAATCTTCGATATACAGCTTGGAGGCACCGGTTTGGATGGCTTTTTCCCGAAGACCGGAAAGTTCTTCCCCCTGCCCGACATCTGCCGCCACCGCGATGACCTCGCAGTTTTGATAATGCTCTTTCAGCCACGGAATGATAATCGAGGTGTCTAAGCCCCCCGAATAAGCCAGCACGACTTTTTTGATTTCTTTCATATTGTGCGCCCCTTTTTTTGCGGATAAACCGTTCGATGCATCGGTTTTTCAACAGATGTTTCTACAACGGCCTTGCGGAAAATGATTATAATCTTTTTTGCAAAAAGTTTCAACCCTTTTTCCGCAAAATTCCCGAAAATTCGGAAGAATACCCAAAACGGGCCAAAGGGCAGGGAAAACCTTTTCCGCCCTTTTCCGAAAGACCTGTGAATTATACAATAAATAATGCATAAACATTCATTTTGACCGGCCCGACCTTCCCGCGCCGCCAATCGTCATGAGCCGATAAAGACGTGCCCCGAGCGTCAAAAAAGAAAGGGCGGCGCCCTTTCTTTGAAAAGCCGGATATTTCCGGACGGTCTGTTTTTTGGGTTTACTCAAGTCGGGCTACTTTCCCCGGATATTTTTTGCGGTACAGCCAAGGGAGGGGGCAATTCTCGCTTTGATGGTCGTTTTTTGCAAAAACAGGCCATAGATTCGGGCACCCCGCCCTTGCCGCAGGATTTCGTTTTTGCTGTAATTCATGCTCCTGCGCAAAACGTATTTGCGCGGGTGATTTTGCGCCTTGGTTATCGCTCTTTTCCGAGGAAGAAAAGAGCGACGGTGCCCGGCCCGGAATGGGAGCCGATGACGGCGCCGATGGTATTGAACAGCATCACTTCTCTTCCGGTGTGCTTTTTGACGAAATCGGCGGTCAGCTTGGCGTCCTGAAGGCAGTCGCCGTGTGAGATAAAGACGGTGGGCTCGTCGAGCATGGAGGAGGCCATGCGGCGGGCCAGTTCTTCCAAAGACGCGGACCTTCCGCGGGTTTTTCCCATGAGGATCAGGTGGCCGTCGTTGTCCACGTGCAGGATAGGCTTGATGCCGAGCAGCGAGCCGAACACGGCGGAGGTTTTGGATACCCGTCCGCCCCGGTGCAGAAACATGAGATCGTTCACCGTAAACCAGTGGCAGAGATTCAGCTTGTGTTCTTCTATCCACCGGGCGTTTTCTTCCAGCCCCATGCCGTTTTCGCGGTTTCTGGCGGCATAATAGACCAAAAGCCCTTCTCCCATAGAGGCGCACAGGGAATCCAGCACAACGATTTTTCTCTGAGGATATTTTTCCCGAAGCTCCACGGCGCCCTGCAGACAGGAAGTATACGTGCCGGAAAGACCGCTGGAAAAAGCGATGTGCAGCACGTCCTCTCCCGCTTGGAGAAACGGTTCGATAAATTCCTTAAAGGCGAAGGTGTTGATTTGATTGGTGGTGCACACCTCACCCTCCCTCAGCCGGGCATAGACTTCTTCCCTGCCGATTTCCTGATTAGGGGATTCCACCACCGTTTTTCCGCCGATGGTAAAGCCCAGACCCAAACAATCCACATGATGTTCCGCCAGAAAATCGTAAGGCAGATCGCAAGTGGAATCGGTACTCAATCGGTATCCCATAAAAATCCTCCCCTAATCTGGTATTGAATACTATCTTACCGCATTTTCACCGATTCGTCAAGGGATATCCGGAAAATCCGTGGGAAATCCGTGCGGATGCTTGCATTTTTCGGCCGATTGTGTATAATCAAATCAGTTTATGGTTGCATATTTTCCGTTGTTTTAACCGTGTACGGGTGGTGTCGCCTTTGAAAAAGCTCGGCCGCAGGCATATCGGCGACGCGGTAACGGTTGTGGCGGTCACGGCGGTGGCGGCGCTTTTCCTTTTCGGCACGGGGGGCGGGGGAACCCGCGCGCGGATTATTGCTCCCGGCGGGGAGACGGTGCTGGATCTGAGTGATTCGCGGGAGATGGCGGTGACGGGCCGCGACGGCATTACCCTGATTATCGAAACGGTTCCCGGCGCCGTGCGGGTCAAAGACGCGAACTGCCCGGATAAACTCTGTGTCGGTGCCGGATTTTTGCGCCGCGCCGGGGATACCGCCGTCTGTATGCCGGCGGGGATTACGGTGACGGTGGAAGGGGATTCGGAATATGACGCCATCAGCCGGTAACGGTGTTCGGACCCCGCTGCGCAGGCTCGCTTTTGCCGGCGTGCTGTGCGCCCTTTCGTGCGCGCTGTCGGTGCTGGAAAATCTGCTGCCCGCCCTGCCGGTTCCCGGGGCAAGGCTTGGGTTGGCCAATATCGCGGTGACGGCGGCGCTTTTTTGGCTCGGGGTTCCGTATGCCGCCGGGGTCGGATGTGCCAAGTGCCTTACGGTATGGCTGACCCGCGGGGGAATGGCGGCGGTCTATTCTGTTTGCGGGACGGCGCTGAGCCTTTTGGCGATGACGGTTATGCGCCCGCTGTACCGCCGCGGGTTGGTGAGTATGGTGGGCGTCAGCGTGGCGGGCGCCGCCGCGCACACCGCCGGGCAGCTGCTGTGTGTGCGGGTGCTTTCCGATATGACGGCGCGCGCGCTGGTGTTTCCGCTGACGCTGCTTTCCGCGGCGAGCGGGGTGCTCACCGGGGTTGCGCTGAACCTACTCATGCCCCGGGTGGAAAAGGCGCTGGCCCGCTCGGTTGAATAAGTTTTTCGGCAATACCGCATAATGAATGTGCGTCAGATGCGCCGTCAGATTTTTCGTTAGATGAAACAAAAAGCATAGGAAATACTTGGGGTATTTCCGGGCATTTTTGTGAAATATAAGGCAATACCGCGCAAAGACGGCTGTTGTCTTATGCGCGAATTTGGCGATTCGCCAAAGAGGTGAACTTTTTGTTTATGAAACTGTTTCCCACTTGGGGCGGCGTTTCGGCGCCCCATCGCAAACGGACTGCGGGCAAAGAAACGGTGACGATGCCGCCCCCCGAAAAGGTGATTCTTTCCATGGCGCAGCATATCGGGCCGCCGTGTGTCCCGACCGTTGCCAAAGGGGATACCGTTTCGGTCGGCCAGGTTGTCGGGGACGGCGAGGGCCTTTTGTGCACGCCCGTTCACGCGAGCGTTTCGGGGGAGGTTTTCGCCATCACGGAAATCACCATGCCCTCCGGCAGAAAAGCGCAGGCGGTGGAGATTATTTCCGATGGGAAAATGACCCCGTATGACGTGTCCCCGCCCCCGGCGGAGAACCGGCAACAGTTTTTGGAGGCGGTGCGGGCATCCGGCCTGGTGGGGCTCGGCGGAGCCGGGTTTCCCACCCGGGTCAAGCTGGATCCGAAGAATCTGGAAGAAGTGGACACGCTGATTATCAACGCCGCGGAATGCGAGCCTTACATTACTTCCGATTACCGCGAGTGTCTGGAAAATTCCTGGGATATCATTTCGGGTGTGCGCACGGTGATGGAGTTTCTGGATACCGTGCGGGTGATTATCGCCATCGAGAACAACAAGCCAGAAGCGATTCGCGTCCTTTCCGAAATTGCCGCCTCGGTCACCGAACCCGGGCGGGAGGTCACGGTCAAAGCGCTGCCCTCGCGGTACCCGCAGGGGGCGGAAAAGGTGCTGATTGCCAAAACCACCGGCAGGAAAGTCCCTCCCGGGGGGTTGCCGGCGGACGTCGGCTGCGTGGTGATGAACGTCACCACCGTTTCCTTTCTTTCCCGGTATTTAAAAACGGGGATGCCTTTGGTGCGCAAGCGGATAACGGTAGACGGCTCCGCCGTGGCGCATCCCGGCAACGTCATGGTGCCGCTGGGCACGCGCATTGCCGATGTGATTGCGTTTTGCGGCGGGTACAGGGCCCCCGTGAAAAAAATCCTGATGGGCGGCCCGATGATGGGCACCGCGCTGGCGGACGACACGCTGCCCGTATTAAAGCAAAACAACGCCATTTTGGCGTTTGACGCAAAAGACGCCGCTCTTTCGGAACCTTCCGCGTGTATTCGCTGCGGCAAGTGCGCCGGGGTTTGCCCCATGGGGCTGGTGCCGCCGCGGATTTCCGCGGCGCTGACCGCACAGGATACGGCCGCTTTGCAAAAACTCGGGGTCTCCTCCTGCATGGAATGCGGCTGCTGCGCGTTTATTTGCCCCGCGAGCCGGCCGCTGGTTCAGATTATGCGTCAGGCCAAGGCGCTGGGGAAAGGCAGGGGATAACGCTTGGAAAATAAGCTGACGGTCTGTTCCTCGCCGCATTTGCACGGCGGAGAATCCGTTTCTTCGCTGATGCTGGATGTCATCATCGCGCTGATTCCGGCGGCGGCCGCGTCGGTGTGGCTGTTCGGATGGAAAACGCTGGGTGTCATCGCCGTGTGTGTGGCGTCCTGTGTCGCGTTTGAGTTCCTTTCCTGCGTCGTATTAAAGAAAAAGCAAACCGTGGGCGATTTATCCTGTGTGGTCACCGGGATGCTTTTGGCGCTCAATCTGCCGCCGACCGTTCCGCTCTGGGAAGCGGTTATCGGGTGCGCGGCGGCCATCGTGGTGGCCAAGGAAATGTTCGGCGGCATCGGACAGAATTTCATTAACCCGGCGCTGTGCGGCAGAATTGTTTTGCTGATGAGCTTTCCGGGGGATATGAACACCTGGATCAATCCTATTCACCGCGGGCTGGATACGGTTACCACGGCCACTCCGCTCACGGTCGATGCCGGCCGGGGCGGGTACGATATTTCCGCGCTCTTTTTCGGGATGCACGGCGGGTCTCTGGGAGAGACGTGCGCGGCGGCGCTGATTCTCGGCGGGCTGTATCTGATTGTCCGGCGGGTGATTACGCCGACCGTGCCGGTGGTGATGGTCGGGACCGTCTTTCTCTGCGAGTGGATTGCCACGGGCAGTGTGTATGAGGCGACCTGCCGGATTCTTTCCGGAGGGCTGCTGCTGGGCGCCATTTTTATGGCGACCGATTATACCACTTCGCCGCTGACGGGGTTCGGGCGGGTGATTTACGCGCTGGGATGCGGGCTGCTCACCGAGCTGATTCGCCGGTTCGGCTCGCTTCCGGAGGGTGTTTCCTTCGCCATTGTGATTATGAACATTCTGGTTCCGCTGATCGATCGCATCCCCGTTCACCGCGTGTTCGGGCAAACGCTCAAACGGAAAAAGGAGGTGGCGGCATGAGCAGGCTGCGTTCGGTTTTAAGATCCGTTTTGGTGCTCACCGTCATTGCCGCGGCGGTAACGGCGATTTTGGCGGTAACGAATCTGATGACCGCCGAAACGATTGCCGCGCGGGAAAAAGAAGCGGCGCAGCAGGCGTGCGCCGAGGTTATCGCCGCAGAAAGCTTTGAGGAAAAACCGCTCCCGGGCGGGGAGGGGAGTTATTACGAGGCGAAAAACGGCCAAACGCTTTGCGGGTACGTCTTTACCGCTCAGGTGACCGGCAAGAGCAGCGGGCTCACGGTGATGACGGGCGTAGATACCGAGGGAAAAGTCACCGGCTGCGCCATTGTATCCGATAACGAGACCGCCGGATATGTGGATAAAGTGAAAAAAGGCGGGCTGTTCGAGCGGCTGGCGGGCGTTTCGGAGCAAACGGTGGACGGCGTGGACGGCGTGTCGCAGGCGACCCGAACGTCGAACGGCGTGAAAAAAGGCGTCCGCGCCGCGCTGGAATATTACCGGGAGGTGACCGGCTAATGGGCAAATATAAAGAGTCTTTTACCAAAGGCCTGATTCGGGAAAACCCCACCCTGCGGCTGATTCTGGGGACATGCCCCACACTTGCCGTCACCACTTCCCTGATGAACGGCGTCGGAATGGGGCTTGCGGCGACCTTTGTGCTGGTCTGTTCCAACACGGTGATTTCCCTTTTGCGCAAGCTGATTCCGGATACCGTGCGCCTGCCGGCGTATATTGTGGTGATTGCGGGCTTCACCTCTATGGTGCAAATGCTGATGAAGGCGTATCTCCCCGCGCTCGATGAGGCGCTGGGCATTTACCTGCCGCTCATTGTGGTCAATTGCATTATTTTGGGGCGGGCAGAGGCGTACGCGTCCAAACACAGCGTGGGGCTTTCCGCTTTGGACGGCTTAGGCATGGGCGCGGGATTTACCGGCGCTTTGACTTTAATGGGCGGCATTCGCGAACTGCTGGGCAACGGTACGGTGCTGGGCTGGCCGGAAAACGGCCTGTTTGCCCCGATTACGATTTTTGTGCTTCCGGCGGGCGGGTTTTTCGTGTTCGGCATGCTGATTTATCTCACCAACAAAATTTCCGCCAAGCGGGATAAATCGTTTGTTCCGAAGAGTTCTTTCGGGTGCGACCAATGCCCGCATGCCGGGCATTGCGCCCGGGCGGACGGTCAGGCGGCCGGTACGGGCGAAAGGAAGTGACGGCGTGAACCGGTATTTTCTGATTGTCATCGGCGCTTTGCTGGTCAACAACTTTGTCCTTTCGCAGTTTTTGGGAATTTGCCCGTTTTTGGGTGTTTCCAAAAATCTGCGCTCCGCCGTGGGAATGTCGCTGGCCGTGATTTTCGTGATGATGATGGCGGCGGCAGCCACATGGCCGGTTCAGCGGTTTTTGCTGGATCCGTACGGCCTTTCCTATTTGCAGACCATTGTGTTTATTTTGATTATCGCCACGCTGGTTCAGCTGGTGGAGATGGCGCTGCGCCGGTTTGCCCCGCCCCTGCACCGGGCGCTGGGCGTGTATCTTCCGCTGATTACCACCAATTGCGCGGTGCTTGGCGTGACGGTGATGAACATCGACAACGGGTATACCTTTGCCGAGGCGATGCTCAACACATTGGGCGCCGGGCTGGGTTTTCTGCTCGCGATGGTGATGTTTGCCGGGGTTCGGGAACGGCTGGAAACCGCCGATATTCCCAAGGGGCTCAAGGGCGTGCCGTCCACCCTGATCGCGGCATCGCTGGTTTCCCTTTCGTTTTTGGGGTTCCAGGGGCTTTTCGGGCTGTAAAGACAACCCCGCACGGCGGGTTTGGTGCGGCAAAAGAGGGGAAGAGATGAATTCGGTATTATTGGCAACGGGGATTTCCGCGGGGATCGCGGTTTTGGCGGCGACACTGCTGGGCATTTTCTCCGTTTTGTTTGCGGTAAAGCGGGACGGCAAAGTTCAGGCGCTGCGGGAACTGCTGCCCGGCGCCAACTGCGGCGCGTGCGGATATTCCGGATGCGACGGTTACGCCGAGGCAATGGCGCGGGGAGAAGCCAAACCCGGTCTGTGCACCCCCGGAGGAGAGGCCGTCGCCCGGGCGACGGGGGAAATTCTGGGCGTCAGTGCGAGCGTGACGCCCATGCGGGCGCGGGTGCGGTGCGCCGGGTGCGGCAAAAACGCGCCAAAGCGGTTTTCGTATGAGGGCATTCCCTCCTGCCGCGCGGCCGCCGCTTATTACGGCGGGGATAAAGCCTGTTCCTACGCTTGCCTCGGATACGGCGACTGCGTTGCCGTGTGCCCGGTGCACGCGCTGACGGTTTCGCGGGGCATCGCCGCGGTGGATCCGGAAATCTGCACCGGGTGCGAGCTTTGCGCCAAGGCCTGCCCCAAACAGATTATCGAACTTTTGCCAACGCGGCCCATGGCGTTTGTTGCTTGCTCCAGCCGGGATAAGGGCGCCCTTGCCCGAAAATACTGCCAGACCCCCTGTATCGGCTGCATGAGATGTCAAAAGGCCTGCCAGCAGGGCGCCGTGACGGTTTCGGACAGCCTGGCGAAAATCGATCCGCAAAAATGCACCGCCTGCGGGGCGTGTGTCGCCGTTTGCCCTCAGGGGTGCATCGAGCCGGTACCGCTGCCCGGGTTTTCCGCAGAAACGGAAAAATCCGGCGGCGCGAAATAAGCAAAAATAAGCCGGAAAAAAAGCCGGGAAAAAGACCGAAAAACAGAACAACGCTGCGGGCGCTGCGCTCCCGGCGAAATTTCAAAAGGCAGGTGTAACGGATTCATGGTAAAAATTTGGGATGTGACGCTTCCGGAACTGACGGGGGAGGAAAAGCGTCGGGCTTATGTGTATGTGCCCGACATCGCTTGGTCGGATGCGCATTTGCGGTTCCCCGTACTGTATATGTTTGACGGGCACAATCTCTTTAACGATTCGGAGGCTTCTTACGGGAAGAGCTGGGGCATGCTCAAGTATCTTACGCAAACCGCCACCCCGCTTATTGTGGCGGCGATTGAATGCAATCATCACCCGGAGGACGATCCGTGCGGCGGGCGCCTTTCGGAATATTCCCCGTTTGATTTTTCCTATGCCGGGGCGGGGGACATCAAAGGCCGAGGAAAACAGACCATGGATTATTACACCCATGTGTTTAAGCCGATGATTGACCGGGAATTTCCCACGCTGCCCGATCGGGAGCATACGTTTTTGTCCGGAAGTTCCATGGGCGGCCTGATGACGGTATACGGCCTGATGGCGTACAATGAGGTGTTCGGGAGAGGGGCGGCGCTCAGCCCGGCTTTGCATTTTTCTTATCCGCAGATTAAAGAGATGATTCGTTCGGCAAACCTTGCCCCCACGGTGCTGTACATGGACGTCGGCTCCACGGAAATCGCCGATTTGCAAATACGCCGCTGCTGCGCGCAGGCGGTTGGCGATCTCATCGAAAAGGGTGTTTGGCTGGACTGCCGCATTATTCCGAACGGGGAGCATTTCGAAGCGACATGGGAAAAGCAGATTCCCATTTTTATGAAAGCGCTGTTTTACGATCTGTGATACATTCAGACAGAATGGAGCAACAGCGGATTGGCAGGATCTGTACACACCGAAGAGGAGAAACAGGCGATGCGCGTTCGGGTGAGCCAAGAAGAACCGTTAATGCCGGTTTAATTGAGATGACTTCGGGCACGGCGCCGGGTGGTCTACAGGGCAACGCCGTTTGTGCAATCCCTCCTTTTACAGGGGCTTACTGTTGATTATAATCTTAGGACAACACCGCACAAAGACAGTAGCCGGGCTTTGTGCGGTGTTGCCTGAATCATCAAGTCATTCGATTTTCTGCTCAATTTCCCAAAATGTTTTGCCATTAAACATTTTTGCCTTTTTCTTTAAGGCCATACCGCATAATAATTGTGCGTTAGATGCGTCGGCGGATTTTTCGTCAGATGAAACAAAAACCGCAGGGAATACTTGGTGTACTTCCGAGGATTTTTGTAATAACTGACGGAAAAGACGCAGGCGGATGACGTATAAAGCCGTTAGGCGGTCATTATGCGGTATGGCTTTAACTATCCTTTTACTGTTTTCTCAGGATATCCATGAATTCCTCGCCGGTTATGGTTTCATGCTCATAGAGGTAGGCCGCGAGCTCGTCTAACTTTCCGCGGTTTTCTTGCAGGATTTCCAGCGCTTTCCGGTGGCAGGCCTTCACGCAGTCGACCACCTGACGGTCAATCTGCGTCTGCGTCTCCGCGGAGCATGCGAGAGAAGCGTCGCCGCCGAGATACTGATTAGTTACGGTCTCTAACGCGACCATGTCGAATTCCTCGCTCATTCCGTACTGAGTGAACATGGAACGCGCGAGTTTGGTCGCCTGCTCGATATCATTCGACGCCCCTGTTGAGACCGTTCCGAATCGAACCTCTTCAGCGGCACGTCCTCCGGTAAGTGTTGTTATTCTCGCTTCCAGCTCCTCCTTTGTCATCAGGTAATGGTTCCCTTCCTCCA
>CAZMAM010000007.1:0-50770 GCA_964564305.1 uncultured Eubacteriales bacterium | reverse complement strand
TGATTTATTATACCAGACCTTCCACGTTTGTGTCCACTTTTTTAGTATAGATCCACATTTATGCACCGAAAACCGAAACTGCGAGAAGACCGTTACTAAGCATCTGTGGTCAGATTACCTTGAAACAGTAGAGGATATACGGCATACACCGCAATACAAAGAGCTGTATGACCGACGGAAAGAAACAATTGAACGGGTATTCGCAGACGCAAAAGAGAAATATGCGATGCGATATACGCCATACCGAGGCTTATCCCAAGTAACGAAATGGGTTAGGCTTAAATTTGCAGCGATGAACCTCAAAAAATATGCCATTCATAGGTGGAAAAGATCCCACCCGTTTGTTGCATTTGCTTGTTTTTACTTGTTTCCCAAAAAATTATATACAAAACCCCAAACCTCGCTTGAAATTTGGGGTTTTTGGACAGGCTGTGCTAAGCCACAGGTTTTAGCCTTGGCTTAGCACTATTTTTTTTCTTAACTCTGAAAGTCAGGTACCATACCCGGCGCAAACCTGTCAATTCTTTTTTTCTGTTTCACATCATTGAGAAATACACAATTCCCGTCATTTTCTTTTCTGTTAAACCCTTGACAAATCGTTTTGACTTGGATATAATACAGGCAGTCGTCAAAATTGCTGCGGGCGCTCGTAGCTCAGCTGGATAGAGTGTTTGACTACGAATCAAAAGGTCGGGGGTTCGAATCCCTTCGAGCGCGCCATAAGAAGCTTGTTCCTTTACCGGGAACAGGCTTCTTTTTTGTGCCGAAATTAAAGTCATGCAAACAAAGAGAGACGAATGTTCCAAAAAAAGCCGAAACATCCCTGCAGGGAACCGCATGGATATTGGCAAATATGCCGGTGTGAAGGCTCCGGTGATGAAACCTTGAATTTTTTCGGGCAGAGGGATTGACAGCCGAACAGAAAAGGTGTATATTGAATGCGTCAATAAAGAAAAGCGCTCCGCTTTCACCTTCCGAATCTTGTTTCGGGAAGGTCAATACCGTTTCCTTTTTATCTTGCTGTTCATTTCATCGGCGGGATTAGGATCAAAGGATAACAGGCGGGGAACCCCGCTTTTTGTTTTGTGGAGGTGTATTCTCATCGCGACGAAAGAAACGCAAATAAACGAACAAATCCGCGACGCCGAGGTGCGGGTCATCGGAGTGGACGGCAATCAGTTGGGGATTATGTCTGCCAGAGAAGCGCAGAAATTAGCCGACGATTTGGAATTGGATTTGGTGAAAATTGCCCCCGGCGCCAATCCTCCGGTTTGCCGTATCATGGATTACGGGAAATATCGCTTTGAACAGGCTAAAAAAGAAAAGGAAGCCCGAAAGAATCAGAAAATTGTGGAAGTTAAGGAAGTGCGTCTGGGGCTGAATATTGATATTGCCGATTTTCAGACGAAATTGCGTCATGCCATTCGGTTTTTGGAAGGCGGAGACAAAGTAAAGGTTTCCATCCGGTTCAAAGGAAGGCAAATGGGGCATCCGGAACTGGGCAGCGAAACAATGTCGCGGTTTGCCGATGCCATCGCCGAATATGCGGTGATTGAAAAACCCGCTAAAATGGAAGGACGTCAAATGTTGATGTTTTTAGCCCCCAAACCCGCCAAATAACCGACGAAATCCGTCGTTGCTTTTGGATTTTACCTGTAAGGAGGAAGAACTATGCCGAAAATCAAAACGCACAGCGGCGCCAAAAAGCGCTTTAAGCTCAGCAAAAACGGAAAAGTGCTGCGCGCTCACGCGTATAAGTCGCACATTCTGAACAAAAAAACGACTAAGCGCAAAAGAAATCTACGCAAGGTCACGGTTGCGGACAAAACCAATGTTGCACAGGTGAAGCGGCTCATTCCGTACAAATAAACCCCAGAAATCGGAGGTATAAATCATGGCTCGTGTGAAAGGCGCCCTTGCGACGCGAAAAAGAAGAAAGAAAATTTTAAAGTTCGCCAAGGGTTATTACGGCGCAAAATCCCGTTTATTCAGGAGTGCGAAAGAAGCGGTAATGAAATCCGGCCAGTATGCGTATGTTGGCCGCCGCCAAAAAAAGCGCGATTTTCGCCGTTTATGGATCACCAGAATTTCCGCTGCCGCCAGAAGTAACGGAATGAATTATTCCAGCTTTATGAACGGTTTGAAAAAGGCCGGCATTACGCTGAATCGCAAAATGCTTTCGGAATTGGCCATTGCCGACCCACAGTCTTTTACCGCCTTAGCACAAAAAGCGAAGGCAGCGCTGTAACCAGCACATGGCGTCCGCCGGATAACGGCGGGCGTTTGTTTGGTATGACATCAAAAGGAGCAAGCAAGGTGGAAATCACAAGCCGAGAGAATCCGCTGATTAAAGAAATACACGCGCTTCTCCACAGCGGAAAGGCTCGGCGCAAAAGCGGGCGCATGGCCGTTGAGGGCGCAAGGCTTTGTGCGGACGCAGTCTGTTCCGGCTTTTATCCGATAGCGGCATTGGTTACAACACAGGCTGTGCACCGATACCCGAAGCAATGGGAGGCCGTGCAAAGCGCCGCACAGACGGTTTGCACGATTTCACAGTCTCTTGCCCGTTATCTTTCGGATACGGAAAATCCGCAAGGCGTTTTCTGTTTAGTGCAACGCCCGGTGTTATCCGAATTGACCATCGATCCCGGCGGAATTTATTTTGCGCTTGAGGCGGTCAGGGATCCGGGCAATCTCGGATCTGCTGTACGCACTGCGGAGGCGCTGGGTATCAACGGATTGATTTTGTCCGACGATTGCTGTGACTTGTTCAGCCCGAAGGTCCTTCGCGCGAGTATGGGCGGCGTGTTCCGGCTTCCCTTGGAAATTTGCAGGGATTTGGTCTCCCGTGTTGCCCAAATCGGAAGCATCATGCCCACTCTCGCCTGCGTGGTTGGAACCGGCGCATCTCCGATTACCCGAATGTCCGCAAGCGGAGCTTTGGCGGTGATCGGCAACGAGGGCAGCGGATTAAGCGACAGCATGATTTCCGTCTGCTCCCGGCGGGTTACCATCCCCATGAAAGGACATGCTCAGTCGATGAACGCTTCGGTTGCGGCGGGAATCCTGATGTGGGAGCTGTCCCGAACATAAAGGAGGCGTTCGGGTTGGATGAACGGGTATACTGGATCTGGCTGCAATCCGCACTGGGTGTGGGCGCTCCGCAGAGCGCCTCGTTTTTGGCGCATCATCTGAGCGCCAAAACGGTGTATGAGGCGCAAACGCTTTCCGCCTACCCGGATATCGTACGGTCTTTGCATCCGGAACAAATGGGGGCGCTTCACGCGAAAGATTTAGATGCCGCGATGCGCACGCTTCGGGCCGCATTGTCTCAAGAGGGATGGATACTCACCCCTGCGGATGACGAATATCCGGAAATGTTGCGCGGAATCTATGCGCCTCCGTTAGTTTTATACGGAAGAGGAAAGCCGCTGGATCTTAATCGGTTACCGATCACCGCCGTGGTCGGTACGCGTTCCGTCACCGAAAACGGTGTTTATGTCACGCGGCGGTTGGCGGCGGCGCTGGCGGGAGCGGGTGTTGCGGTTATCAGCGGCGGCGCGGTCGGAATCGATTCCGTGGCGGTATCTGCCGCATTGGACGCCGGCGGCGTATGTATCTGTGTGCAGGCGTGCGGACTGGATGTCGATTATCCTCAGGCAACCGCCGATATGCGGGAGCGTCTGCTTCGGTCCGGGGGAATGCTCCTTTCGGAGTATCCGCCCGGAGAAAAGGCGCTTTCGTTTCATTTTCGGGTTCGCAATCGGCTGATCAGCGGCATCGCGCAAGCAACGGTGGTTACTCAGGCTCCGCTTCGCAGCGGAGCGCTTATTACCGCTCACTGGGCAATGGAACAGGGACGGGATGTATTTGCCGTGCCCGGTGCCGTGGGTGATCCCGGATGTGAGGGCGGCAATGCCCTTTTGCAGGAAGGTGCACAGGTGGCCTTATCGGCGGAGGATATCCTGCACAGTTTTGACGGACGGTTCGGGCGGGCCATTCATTACGAAAGAGCGGCGCAGATCCAGCGACAGGTAGATGAACTCAGCGAAAGGCCGGTAAACGGCATTCCGCAGGCGCGGTCATCTTCGAAATCGAACAAAAAGGATTTGCCGACCAAGAGAGAAACGAAAAAATTTGTCGCAGAGCCCGAAGCCAAGCAAGCGGTTTGTCCGGCTGATGTCAGTGATGCGGCGAAAGATATTTTCGCTCAGCTGACGGCGCCGCACACTTCGGGGGAACTGTCCGCTGCATTAAATATGCCGCTTCCCAAAGTACTGGTTGCTCTTACCGAACTGGAGCTTTCCGGCGCTGTGTCCTGCCAGGCGGGTCAGCGGTATGCCCGCGTATAAAGTGAGGAAAATATATGTCAACGTTAATTATCGTGGAATCGCCGACCAAAGTGAAGACCATTCAGAAATATTTGGGAAACGGTTACCGTGTGATGGCATCTACGGGACATATTCGGGATTTGCCGAAATCGCTTCTGGGTGTGGATATCGAAAACGGTTTTCAGCCCAGATATGTGGATATACCCGGTAAATCGGCCATTATCCGTCAGTTAAAACAAGCCGCCGCCGAAAGCGACAATGTTTTGCTGGCCACCGACCCCGACCGTGAGGGAGAAGCGATATCTTGGCATCTTGCGTGCCTTTTGGGCATTGATACTGCGGAAAAGGCACGCATTTCCTTTAACGAAATCACCAAAACCGGCATTACTCGCGGGCTTCGGGATCCCCGCCCGCTGGATATGAATTTGGTCAACGCCCAGCAGGCACGCCGTATTTTGGATCGCATCGTCGGGTATAAAATCAGTCCTTTTTTGTGGAAAAAGATTCGCAAGGGGCTTTCGGCTGGGCGGGTACAGTCCGCCGCCGTGCGTATGCTTGTGGATAGAGAAGAGGAAATTCGTGCCTTTCGGCCCGAGGAATACTGGACGGTGGACGTTCAGTTGGCACACGAGGATTCTAAGCCTTTTTCCGCAAAATTCTACGGTGGCAAAAAGGGAAAACTTCCCATCACCTGCGCCGAGCAGGCGCAGCGTATTCTGTCCGCTGTTCGGGAAGCATCGTTTGTTGTGGAAAAGATTAAGCGGGGTACTCGCCGTCTTCAGCCTGCCCCGCCGTTTATTACTTCTACTTTGCAGCAGGACGCTAACCGCCGGCTGGGGTTTACCGCCAAGCGTACCATGCAGACTGCGCAGCAGCTTTATGAGGGCGTGGAGATCAGCGGTATCGGCGCTACGGGGCTGATTACTTATATGCGCACCGATTCTCTGCGCATTTCCCAAGAGGCGCGGGATGCGGGCAATGCGTACATTAAAGAAAAATTCGGGAAAAAATATCTTCCGGAAAAGCCCCGTTATTACAAAAGCCGCGCGAATGCTCAGGATGCACACGAGGCGATTCGCCCTACAGACCCTTACCTCACGCCCGAGCGGGTGAAACCGTCTCTCAGTTCCGATCAGTACAAGCTGTATCGTTTAATTTGGGCGCGTTTTATCGCCAGCCTGATGGCTCCCTGCGAACAGGATACCGTTCAGGCGGATATTCGTGCGGGGGAGTATCTTTTTAGGGCATCCGGATATTCCATAAAATTTGACGGTTACACGGCGGTGTATTCCGAGGCCAAAGACGGAGGAACCAAAGAGGAAGAGGACGAGGCAAATACCGTTCTTCCCCCACTTCGGGAAGGCGATATGCTGCGGCTTTGCGACAGCGCGGCCAATCAGCATTTTACGCAGCCCCCCGCGCGGTATACGGAGGCTACCTTAGTGAAGGCGTTCGAAGAAAAGGGCATCGGCAGACCGTCTACCTACGCTCCGACCGTCAACACCATTCTGACGCGCGGATATGTGGAACGGGACGGCAAGGCGCTCAAGCCGACTGCGTTGGGTGAAGTCACCACACAGCTGATGAAGGAATATTTTCCGCAAATTGTGGACATTGCTTTCACCGCGCAGATGGAGGAAGGGCTCGATGAGGTAGAGAGTGGAAAAACGGATTGGGTGGAGGAACTTTCTGCTTTTTATAAGGATTTTTCCCAGACGCTCGAGAAAGCGGATCAGTCGCTTTCCGGGGAAAGGATTCGGGTTCCGGACGAAGAAAGCGATGTGGTTTGCGAACTTTGCGGGCGGAAAATGGTGATTAAAACCGGGAAATACGGCAAATTTCTGGCATGCCCGGGATATCCCGAATGCAAAAATACCAAACCGTTTGTGGAATTTGCCAAGGGTACCTGTCCGAAATGCTCCGGGGCCATTGTGATAAAAAAGAGCAAACGGGGGCGCAAATTCTACGGTTGCCAGAATTATCCCGACTGTGATTTTGTTACATGGCTGGAACCGACCGCAAAAATCTGTCCGCTCTGTGGAAAAACCCTGTTCCGGCAAAAAGGAAAGGGCGCTGGATATGCCTGCTTGTCGGACGCATGCGGTTACCGGGGGGACGGCAAATGAGTTTTCCCTCGGCGGTCATAATCGGTGGCGGACTCGCCGGCTGCGAAGCGGCATTTGCGTTAGCCTCTTTCGGTATTCGGGTTACGCTGTATGAAATGAAACCGATGAAATTTTCTCCCGCGCACAAAAACGCGGATTTGGCGGAACTGGTTTGTTCCAATTCCTTCAAAGCTCTCCGGCAGGATAGCGCGGCGGGCTTGCTAAAAGAGGAAATGCGTCTTTTGCGGTCGCTTTGTCTGAAAACGTCGGATCAATGCGCCGTTCCTTCCGGAGGGGCGTTGGCGGTGGATCGGGTGCGGTTTTCGCGTAAAATGACCGAGGCCGTTTCGCTCCATCCCCTGATTACGGTAATACGCGACGAAGTGACATCTTTGCCCGAGCACCAGGTAACGGTTATCGCCACGGGGCCGCTCACCTCCGATGCTTTTGCGGAATATCTGCGGCCGTTGGTTGGGGAAGAACTGTTCTTTTTTGATGCGGTTGCACCGATTGTTACTGCTGAAAGTGTGGATATGTCCCATGCGTTTTTCGCTTCCCGTTACGGAAAAGGCGGGCAGAGCGATTATCTCAACTGTCCCCTGTCTCGGGAGGAGTACGAGGCGTTTTATCGGGAACTCGTTTCGGCTCGGTGCGCGCCGGTACACGGATGTGATGCGGACTTTTGCGTATATGAGGGATGTATGCCGATTGAAACGCTGGCTTCCCGGGGAGAGGATGCGATTCGGTTTGGCCCTATGAAACCGGTCGGTTTAACCGATCCGGCGACCGGGCGCCGCCCGTGGGCGGTGGTTCAACTTCGCGCGGAGGATGCCGGTGGATCGCTGCGCAATTTGGTGGGGTTTCAGACGCGTTTGGCTTTCTCCGAACAGCGTCGTGTATTCGGTATGGTTCCGGCGCTGCAAAATGCCGAATATGTCCGTTACGGCGTAATGCACCGCAACACGTATCTCCATTCTCCGCGTCTGTTGAAAGCAACTTTTCAAATGAAAACCGATCCGCTGGTGTTTTTTGCCGGGCAGATCACCGGCGTGGAGGGGTATATGGAATCGGCGGTGTCCGGTATTATTGCGGGCATCAACGCGGCGGCTGTACTGTTGAAAACCGAACCGTTTCTACCCCCGCCAGAAACAGTGACAGGCGCTTTGTGCCGGTATATCAGCGGATACCGGGGGACGGATTTTCAGCCGATGGGGGCAAATTTTGGTATTTTGCCCCCGCTTCATTGCCCGGTGCGTGACAAACGTGCGCGGTATTCGGCGCTGGGCGAGCGGGGTATTGCCGCTATGAAAGCGGCGATAAACGGTCATCCTTTGCTGAACCGTTCGATGTGATTTGAAATTGTGGTTTAAAATAACCGGGTTTTTCCGTATGGGTAAAGCGGAAATGTAACGGTGCAAAAATCTGTAAGCGGGAAAGAAGGCCGGAATATGAAAGTCATTGTGGACGCATTTGGCGGAGACAACGCTCCGTTGGAGATTTTGCGCGGAGCCGAGGCGGCGGTAAACGAATACGGGCATCATATTTTGCTGACCGGCAAAGAAGAAACCATTCGCCGAATGGCCAAAGAAGACGGCCTGACTCTTCGGCAGATGGAAATCATCGATTGTGACGATGTGATTACTATGGAGGATCATCCGCGCAGCATTACAAAAGAGCACCGCAACAGTTCTATGGCGGTGGGGCTTAAGGCGCTTGCGGAGGGGAAAGGAGATGCTTTCGTTTCCGCCGGAAATACCGGAGCCATGCTGATGGGAGGCACTTTTTTGGTCAAAAGAATCAAGGGTGTGTCCCGTCCGGCTCTGGCGGCCGTTTTGCCTTCCGTTAAGGGCCCGGTAATGTTAGTGGATTCCGGCGCTAATGTGGAATGCCGGCCGGAAATGTTGCTGCGTTTCGCGCAGATGGGCAGCATTTATATGTCTGCGGTAATGGCGGGAGGAAAGCCCGTCACTGTGGGGTTGCTCAATGTGGGAACCGAAGATACCAAGGGTGGCGCTCTGCAGAAAGAAACTTTCGCTCTTCTGAAGGAGAGCAGTCTTTCGTTTGTCGGCAATGTGGAAGCGAGGCAGGTGCCGTTCGGCGCGGCGGACGTCATTGTGGCGGACGGCTTTGCCGGCAATGTTCTGCTGAAAATGATGGAAGGCACAGCAGATATGCTGGTGCAGCAACTCAAGCAAATGTTCTATTCCAATTTGAAAACGAAGATCGCGGCAATGATGATTAAACCGCAACTGGCGGCGTTTAAACAAAAGATGTCCACTGCCGAATACGGCGGGGCCCCGTTACTGGGTGTGTGTAAACCGATGATAAAAACGCACGGAAACACTAAGGCGGAGGGTTTAAAAAACGCGATTCGCGTAGCAGCGAATTTTGCTGAAACCGGAGTAATTGAAAAGATTACCGCCGCCGTTTCAGAGGGGGAGAGCACCTGATGGACTGCCAAAAACTCATGGAAACGATAGGTTACCGTTTTCAAAACGAGCAGTTTCTCCGGGAAGCATTGACGCATTCGTCTTATGCCAACGAAGGTCACAGACATATGCAGAGCAATGAGCGGCTGGAGTTTTTGGGTGATTCCGTTTTGGGCATGATTGCCGCGACGTATCTTTTTTCCCATTATACGGGTCAGGAGGGCGAACTGACCAAACTTCGTTCTGCGATTGTCTGTGAGCAGGCGCTGGCTTCTTATGCGCGGTCGATGCATTTGGGAGATTACCTGCTATTGGGTCACGGCGAAATACTGACCGGCGGCGCCGATCGTTCATCTATTTTGGCCGATGCGTTTGAAGCGGTCTTGGCGGCGGTCTATCTGGATGGAGGTATGGACGCCGCAAAAAATTTTGTTTTGCCGTTTCTCAAAAAAGAAGTCGCTTCGCACAGACGGCGTCACTTTAAGGATTACAAAACTCAGTTACAGGAAATTGTGCAGCAGACTCCCGAAGAGTGGCTGGAATACATTCTGGTTGGGGAAAGCGGACCGGATCACAGCAAGCGATTCACGGTGGAAGTACATCTGAACAGCAACGTGATTGGGAAAGGAATAGGAAAAAGCAAAAAAGAGGCGGAGCAGCTTGCCGCCAAAGAAGCACTCGCTTTGATGGGTTACGACTGAACACGTGAATATTGCTGTTTTTTTCCAATTGATAACTTATTAAGGCAGTACCGCATAATGATTGAGCGTCAGATGCTTCGGCGGATTTTTCGTCAGATAATACAAAAACCGCAGGGAATACTTTGGGTATTCACGAGGATTTTTGGCTAAATTACGGAAAAGACTTCCAGCTGCTGACCGGCAAAGGCGGCAGCCGGTCTTTGTGCGGTGTTGCCTCAAACTCGAAGCCGTTGCTGTTGTCCCAATGCAGCAGCCGGGTGAAGCATCGGCGTTTTCTTGGGCGGGCGAACGGGTTTCCATTGATACGTTTTGGCAAGGGAGGATCGTGCAGCGTGATACTCAAGGCGTTAGAGCTGAAGGGATTTAAATCTTTCCCGGATAAAACGGTGCTGACTTTCGGCCAGGGAATCACTGCGGTGGTCGGTCCGAACGGTAGCGGTAAATCCAATATCAGCGACGCCGTCCGCTGGGTTTTAGGTGAGCAATCGGCAAAAAGTCTGCGCGGATCCAAAATGGAAAATGTGGTATTCGACGGAACAGCTTCCCGCCGGGGAATGGGATTTGCGGAGGTTTCGCTGATTATTGACAATACATCCCGTGCATTGGCGTGCGATGAAGACGAGGTACGGGTTACGCGCAGGTATTACCGCTCCGGAGAGAGCGATTATCTGCTCAACCGATCCGCCGTTCGACTTAAAGATATTCAGATGCTGTTTATGGATACAGGGCTCGGTCCGGACGGTTATTCCATTATCGGTCAGGGTCAGGTCGGCGATATTGTATCTTCCAAATCGGGTGAACGGCGGGAAATCTTCGAAGAGGCGGCGGGTATTGCCAAATACCGCTATCGCCGCAACGAAGCGGAGCGCAGGTTGCAATCGGCAGAGGAAAACCTGCTGCGGCTTCGGGATATTGTCGACGAAATTCGGCAGAGAGTGGAACCGCTTTCCGAACAGGCAGAAAAAGCCAAAACTTATTTGGCATACGCCGAAGAAAAGAAACAATTGGAGATTGCGCTATGGCTGCGCTCGATTGAACAATCCCGGGACACATTGCGGAAACTTTCCGGAAAACTGGAGCTTTTTCGCACGGAATACGATGAGGCATCCGATGCCGTGCAACAGATAGAAACACAGGCGGAAAATGCGGCAAAAACCGCCGAAAATCTCCTTTTACAGGTAGATGAGATCCGAAGAAAGAACACCGAATATGAAGCGCAGGCATCACAGGCGGAATCTTTGGCGGCTGTGCGGGAAAATGATCGGGTGCATTACGCTCAGACCGTTGAGCGCCTGCGCGGGGATATGGATCGGTTCGGTGTAAGCGTGCAGACTCTGGACGCCGAGGAGCAGGCGATTCAATCGGAAATACGGAAAAAAGCGGCAGAAATTGCCGAGCAGGAAACACAGCGCCTGTCATACGCCGGACAAATAGAGAAAATTTCTCAAAATTTGGCATTTTTTACCGATAAAACGGCTCAGCTCAGCCGTATTGCGGCGGAAATGACCGCCAAAGCGGCGGAATGCCGGGTTGCCGTGACGTCGTCGAAAAATGCACTGGCCGAAATTTCCGAGCGCCGGCAGGTGCTGAATACCGCGTACGCGGATGCCGTATCGCGCAAAGAACGGATTAATGGGGAATTATCGGAAAATGAGGCCGCGCGGCAGGCTTGCCGTGAACGCATCACGAATTTGTCTCGTTCAGCCGAAAGCTTCCGTATCCGGTTGGAGGACAGCCAAAAACAGACTGAAGAAGCCCGGCGGGAAGCGGGTCAGCGACAGATCGAAGCGGAAACGCTTCGCCGGCGAATTCATATGCTGGAAGAGATGGAAAACAGCTTGGAGGGTTTTTCCGGAAGCGTCAAAGCAGTGATTCGAAAAAGCAAACGCGGAGAGCTGACGGGTATTCACGGGGCGGTTTCCCAGTTATTTCAAGCGGACGAAAAAGCGGCACTGGCCATCGAAACGGCTTTGGGTGCTATGGCGCAATATATTGTTTGCGATGCCCAAAAAGACGCTAAACGCGCTATGACGTATTTAAAGCACTCCGGGGAAGGCAGAGCCACATTTGTGCCGCTGGATACCGTTCGAAGCAGGCGGTTGCGCGAGCCGGATCTGGCGAAAACCGATGGATTTGTCGGATTGGCGGGTGAATTGGTTCAGTGTGAGAACCGATACCGCGTTATTGCGGATAATTTGCTGGGAACCGTCGCTGTCGCGCGTGATTTAGACAGCGCAATGGCTATCGCCAAAAAATTTTCCTACCGTTTTCGAGTGGTTTCTTTGGACGGTCAGGTGGTCAATGCCGGCGGTTCCATGACCGGAGGATCCCCCGTAAAAAATGCGGGACTGATTTCCCGGCATTCGCGCATGGATCGTCTTCGTAAAGAGAGCGCCGACTTGGCACAAAAGGAACGGCAGGCACAGCAGGATTGGCAGCAGGCGCAGCGGCGCCTTTCGGAGACTCAAGCGGAATATGACCGGGTAGTGTCCGAACAAACCGCTACGGGCGAAAACAATATCCGCTTGGAAGCGGAACACCGCCGATTGAGCGAACAGTTTGCCAACGCCGAAAAACAGGAAAACGATTACCTGCGCGAAATTTCCGGATTGGATATTCGCGCCAGAGAAATTCGTAAAACAATCGATGAAGCGCGCACCGGGGAAAGTGAGGCGATCTCTGCCCGAACCGAATTGGAAGCGGAAATGGCTTCGTCCTCCGAACAGAGCCGGGAACTTATGGCACAACGGGATGTGTTAAACGACCGGTTATCCGGTTGCCGGCTGCGTTTAGCTGCTTTGTCGGCGGAAAAGGACGCGTCGGAATCTTCGCTGCGTGAGCTTTCCCGCCGGCGGGAAGACACGGGAGCCGAACAGAAGCGATTGCAGGAACAAATTGATGGCCTTAATCGGGAAATCGAGCAAATCGGTCGGGAACGGCGGGAATTGACCGAAAATGCAAACCGTCTTCGCGAACAGGCAGAGGCCGGGAAAAAGCGCATGGAAGAGCTGACAGAGTTACGCTTGGCGACAGAGGCCGGGCAGACGACTTTGCGGCAGCAATGGCGCGATCAAACGCATGAGCGGGAGCGTATCGGCAGAGAAATTACCCGCTTGGAGGAAAAGATTGCGGCGGAGCAAAATCAGGCTCAGGAAAAGGAAACCCGTCTTTTGGAGGAATATCGGCTTACGCGCCTTCAGGCAGAGGAGCAGTCCGTGCCTTTAACCGATTATTCCGCTGCCACGGCACGACTTCAGGAACTGAAGAACAGTATTCGCGCTTTGGGCAGTGTCAATGTGAATGCGATAGAAGAATACGAACAGGTCCGTAAGCGATACGAATTTCTCACTGGGCAGGTGAACGACGTCGAGGTTTCCCGAAGAGAATTGCTTGCCTTAATCGACGAATTAACCGGGGAGATGCGTTCGCTTTTTCTGGAACGCTTTGACCGGATCAATGAACAGTTCGGGGCGGTTTTTTCCGAGCTGTTTGACGGCGGAAGTGCGCATTTGTTGCTGACTGATCCGGAACATGTTCTGGAAAGCGGCATTGATATGCAGGTGCAGCCGCCGGGAAAGAAAATTTTACACTTGGATGCGCTTTCCGGCGGGGAAAAAGCGCTGACCGCCATTGCGCTGCTGTTTGCCATATTGCGGGTTACTCCTTCGCCGTTTTGTGTTTTGGACGAAATTGAAGCGGCGCTGGATGATGTCAATGTGGAGCGGTTTGCCCGATATTTGCGGCGGATGTGCTCGAGTACACAGTTTATTGTCATTACGCACCGGCGGGGAACCATGGAAGCCGCAGACGTTCTTTATGGCGTGACCATGCAGGAAAAAGGCGTTTCCAAGCTTCTGGAACTTCGGGTCGGGGAATTGGCGGAGCAAATGGGGTTAGATGAATAAGGGGGATCGAGTATGGGACTGTTTGGAAAAATCGGCGCGGGCTTAAAGAAAACCCGCGATTCCATTATGAAATCGGTCAATTCTCTGCTTCACGCTTTTACAAAAATCGATGAAGAACTGTTTGACGAATTGGAAGAAATTCTCATTATGGGGGACGTCGGAGCGGTGACTGCCGCGCGCATTTGTGACCGGTTGCGCAAAAAAGTCAAAGAAGAAGGCATTACCGATCCTGAAGAAGTGAAGCGGCTGCTTTGTGACACCGTCGGGGAAATGCTGCGCGGAGATCAGGAACTTCATCTTTCCACCAAGCCATCCGTGATTTTGGTCATCGGCGTCAACGGAGTGGGCAAAACCACTACCATCGGCAAATTGGCTGCGCGTTTTGTTGGCGAGGGGAAAAAGGTCATTTTGGGGGCGGCGGATACGTTTCGCGCCGCAGCCATAGAACAATTGGATATATGGGCCAAACGCGCGGGAGCGGATATTGTCCGGCATGCGCAGGATGCCGATCCGGCGGCTGTGGTATATGATGCCGTCAGTGCCGCCAAGGCCAGAAAAGCGGATGTGGTTATCTGCGATACCGCCGGGCGGCTGCACAATAAAAAGCGCCTGATGGACGAATTGTCCAAGATAAGCAAGGTCATTGATCGCGAATTACCGGACGCCGATAAGGAAATTCTGCTGGTGATTGACGCAACCACCGGCCAGAACGCGATCAGTCAGGTGCGGGAATTTAAGCAGACGGCGGGCATTACCGGTATTGTGCTGACCAAACTTGACGGTACTGCCCGCGGAGGTGTTGTGCTGGCCATTCGGGAAGAACTTCAGGTACCGGTCAAATTTGTCGGCGTCGGCGAGGGAATTAACGATTTGGAACCGTTTGACCCGGATGCTTTTGCCAGAGGATTATTTACGGATGAATTTACGGATGAGGAATAATAGTATCCGCGTGGTCGCAGCGACCCGAAATCCGCATAAAGCGGAAGAAATTTTCCGCATTTTACACCCGCTCGGCGTCAATGTTGTCGGTGAAGGCGATTTGGGAATTACGCTGTCCCCCGTAGAGGAAACGGGAACCACTTTTCGGCAAAATGCGTTTTTAAAGGCGAAAAGCGCTTGCCGGGAAACCGGGTTGCCTGCTGTAGCGGATGATTCCGGGCTGTGTGTGGACGCACTCGGAGGAGCTCCCGGAGTGTATTCCGCTCGGTATGCCCCCCAAGGGCAGAGAAAAGCAAAATTGCTCGAAGCCATGCGAGAGATACCGCCCGAAAAACGGACGGCCCGGTTTGTCTGCGCTGTATGCTGTGTATTTCCCAACGGTGACGTTGTTGCCGCACAGGGGGAATGTGCCGGCTTTATCGCCTGCGAATGCCGGGGAGACGGCGGATTCGGGTACGATCCGATTTTTTTGGTGGGCAATAAAACTTTTGCCGAACTTTCGGATGAAGAGAAAGACATGCTCAGTCACCGGGGGAAAGCGCTGCGCCGTTTTGCCGCGCAGCTGAACGAATATTTAGGGAGGTCGGATCTGTTGACCGGAAAACAGCGTGCCTTCTTGCGCAGATGTGCCAATACGATGACTCCGATTTTACACATCGGCAAAGAGGGCGTTACCCAAACGGTGATCAAGCAGGCGGACGATGCCCTTTCGGCAAGGGAGTTAATCAAGGGCCACGTGTTGGAGCATGCCCCTTTAAGCGGCATCGAGACGGCCCGGCAACTGGCTTGTTCGGTTCATGCCGAGGTAATACAGGTTATCGGGCGCACTTTCGTGCTCTATCGTATGAACGAAAAAGATCCGAAATTTGTTCTGCCTCGGTAACGGAGGATGCTGCGGTGAATATTGCATTGTTTGGGGGCGGGTTTGATCCGGTACACATCGGACATGTTGCCTTGGCCAAAGGAATGGCCGATGATTTGCATCTGGATCGGGTGATTTGGATGCCTACTGGTCTTTCTCCTCATAAGCAAAAGCGTACCGAAACGACCGGAGAGCAGCGCCTGGCCATGTGTCGGCTCGCCGCGGAAGATGACAGACGTTTTTGCGTATCGGATGATGAGATTTCCCGTGGGGGAGCAAGCTTTACGGCGGATACGCTCCGTCGGATAAAAGACCGCTTTCCCCGGGACAAAATTTTTCTGCTGACCGGTTCGGATATGTTTCTGACGCTTTCTAGCTGGAAGGATTTTGAAGTGATTGCCCGCCTTGCCGTTCTTTGCACCGCTCCGCGGGATGGAGAGAATATCGGGCGGCTTTTTGATTATGCGAGGGAACTTGCTGACGTTTTCGGCGCGCGGTGCGAGGTGCGGGATCTTGCCGTGCCTTCGGTGTCGTCCACCGAAATCCGTGCGGCGGTGCGTGCCGGAAAGTCTGTTGTATCTTTCGTTCCGCAAGCGGTGGCGGACTACATTGTGCGGGAAGGTCTGTACCGAAAGGAGGATAAAGGCATGGGGGATGAACAGCTTCGGGAAATCGTGCAAAGTCGGCTGACGGATAAGCGATATCATCATTCTCTTTGCGTGGCACAGGAGGCAAAAAGACTTGCCGAACGGTACGGAGCTGATCCGGCCAAGGCATATACCGCCGGATTGGTGCATGATATTATGAAAAATACCGATGAAAAGGCACAGTTGCAAATTTTGCGGGATTTTGGTATACTGTTGGATGATGTAGAACGGGTGTCTCCGAAACTTTACCATGCGCGCACCGGAGCGGTTTTTTTGGAAAAGGTTCTGGGAATAAACGATTCGGAAATTCTTCTCGCGGTGCGGTATCATACGACGGCCAGAGCGGGAATGGGCATTTTGGAACAAATTTTGTATTTAGCCGATTTTACTTCGGCGGATCGCGATTATGACGATGTGGCGATTATGCGCCGATTGGTGGATGAAGACAAAGACAAAGCCTTGCAATACGCGCTGAGTTACACCATTCGGGAACTGGTCGACGCCCGGTGTGCTGTTCATCCCGATACATTGTCGGCTTATAATGAGATCATACTCCGGTTGAAGGAGGATGGGGAAGATGGCAAAGGACAGGCGCAATAAAGTCCGTCCGCAGATTAATCTGGAAGAACTGGGATTATCCTCCGGGGATGAACGCCCTGCGGAAAGGCCGCCTGAACGTACGCGCACCGAGCGCAGCGGATCTGCTTCCGGTTCCGGGCCGGCCAAAGGTACGGGAACCAAACACAATTCCGAAGCGAAAAAGCCGAAGAAAAAGAAAAAGCTTTCGCGTGCCGCTGTCATTATCCGCTGTGTTTTGGCGGTTTTGGTGGTTGCGGTTGTTGTTTTTGTGTGCGTGCTCGGAAATTATATTTATCATGCCATCTTTATCGATGAAGGAGAAAAGATTCCGTCGATTCCGCCGACCGATTACGATACCACTCCCGTAGAGCATCAAAGTCAGGTGGCTTATTATCTTCTGGGATTGCTTGGAGAAGAAGATACTTCTTCTATGGACATGCTGGCTGTGGTGTGCTTTGATAAAGCACAGAAAACCGTCAATATTTTGCAGATTCCCACATTGACGGTCATCTCCTCCGAAGATGAATGGATTGTGGACACGGCGGGGGCCATATGGCCCAATCCTAAGCCGTTCGATTGGTGTGAGACCTGTCGCAAACGGGTATATGCGCCGGAAATCAACGAGGGAGAAACGCCCACACACACGGTGTGCGGAGGAGAAATTACCTCTAAAACCGGTTCTTCCGCCAATTCGCTGGTGGATTTTGTGAACGATCAGCTGTCTTTGCCGATAGATGAATTTTTTGTCGTTCCCCGAAAAGGGCTTTCTCTGATGATTGACTGTGTGGGGGGCGTAGATGTCGATCTGCCCTCCGATGTTACGCTTGACGGAACCGCTTTTACCGCCGGCGTGCATACATTGAGCGGAGGGCAGGCAACCGATTATGTTTCTTGGATGGACGGCACTTTAGATCGAGATTTGCTGCGCATTACCCGGCAGCGGCAGGTGTTCGGGGCGTTGTTAGCCCGGATATTCCGCCTCGATAAAGAAGTGTTGCAAAATGATGTGGTAGAAGAGGTCATGGACAGTTCCTATCCTGTTCGCACCGACTGTTCAGTGGAGGACATGGTGGATATTCTCTCTTCCATGGCTTCGTTGGGAACAGATAAAATCACATTTTACCGTTTGCCGGGTGAGGGAACCTGGAATGCGCAGGGAAATAATGTCTTTTCCGTTCACCGTGAGGAATTGGTTGCTCTTCTCGGATCTGCGTTTAATCCGTATGGAGAGGCTGTTACGGCGGAAGATATCGCGCTGCCGGAACTGGCAAACAGTTCTGTGGCGGATTTGCAACAGGCGGCGTTGTCCGCGTGTATTCCCGATCAAACGGGTATGCTGCTGGATGCGGAAGAATAGGAGGAAAAGCCCATATGACAGAACATGCCAGGCTATTGACTCAGAAAATTGTGCGGTCGCTGGATAAGCATTTGGCGCGGGATATTCGGGTCATTGACGTGCGGGAGGTAACTTCTTTGGGAGACAGCTTTGTTATCGCTCACGGAGGAAGCACCACTCAGGTGAAATCGCTTTGCGATTACGTGGAAAAGGAACTTGGCGAACAGGGAATTCGCCCCCTTCGCGTGGAGGGATACCGTTCGTCCAAGTGGATTCTGATGGATTACGGCGAGGCTATCGTGCATATTTTTCACAGCGATACTCGCAGTTTTTACGATTTGGAAAGACTGTGGAAAGACGGCAAGGAAGTAAATATTGATGAATTTGTCACAAGTGGGGAGTCGGAACATGAAACGGTATGATCCGAAGGCGATCGAAACCAAATGGCAGAATATCTGGGAAAAAGAAAGGACATTCGAGGCGTCAGACGATTATTCGAAGCCGAAATATTTTGCGCTGGTGGAGTTTCCTTATCCTTCCGGGCAGGGCTTGCATGTGGGACATCCGCGCTCTTATACCGCTTTGGATGTGGTGGCCAGAAAGCGCCGTTTAGAAGGATATAATGTTCTTTACCCTATGGGATGGGATGCGTTCGGCCTGCCCACCGAAAATTATGCCATTAAAAACCATATTCATCCCGAATCCGTTACCAAGAACAATATAGCGCGGTTTAAAAGCCAGTTGCGTGCTCTCGGCCTTTCTTACGACTGGAGCCGGGAAATCAACACCACCGATCCCGAATATTATAAATGGACGCAATGGATTTTTTTGCAGCTCTTTAAAAAGGGCTTGGCGTATAAAAAAGAAATGGCGGTCAATTGGTGCAACAGTTGCAAGTGCGTTCTGGCCAACGAGGAGGTCATCGGCGGGGTTTGCGAACGGTGCGGCGGTGAAGTGGTGCGAAGGGTCAAAAGTCAGTGGATGCTGAAAATTACGGCTTACGCCGACCGATTGATCGACGATTTGGAGCTGGTGGATTATCCTCAGCGGGTGCGTTCGCAGCAGATTCATTGGATTGGCCGATCGCACGGCGCGCAGGTCAGATTCGAAACTACCTTGGGCGATCCGCTGGAAATATACACCACACGTCCGGATACGCTTTTCGGCGCTACCTATATGGTGGTTTCTCCGGAACATCCGCTGCTGGAAAAATGGAAAGATCGGTTGCAAAATTCCGGTGAAGTGGAAGCGTATCAAAAGCAGGCCGCCAGAAAATCCGATTTTGAGCGTACCGAGGTGGCCAAAGAGAAAACCGGTGTTCGTCTTTTAGGCGTACAGGCCGTAAACCCGGTCAATAACGAAAGAATTCCGATTTTTATCTCCGATTACGTTCTAATGGCATACGGAACGGGAGCCATTATGGCGGTTCCGGCACACGATACCCGTGACTGGGAATTTGCCGTAAAATTCGGTCTTCCCATTGCGGAAGTGGTCAAGGGTGGAAACGTGCAAAAAGAGGCGTTTACCGATTGTGCTTCGGGGATCATGGTCAATTCCGGGTTTTTGAACGGAATGTCGGTGGAGGAAGCAAAGGTTGCTATCGTTCGCTTATTGAAGGAAAAGGGTGTCGGGGAAGAAAAGGTCAATTATAAGCTGAGAGATTGGGTTTTTTCCAGACAGCGGTATTGGGGTGAACCGATTCCCATAGTTTGCTGTGAAAAGTGCGGCTTCGTTCCGGTTCCGGAAGAACAGCTTCCGGTCACTTTGCCCCGAGTGGACAGTTATGAACCGACCGATACCGGCGAATCTCCCTTGGCGGCCATGTCCGATTGGGTTAATACCGTTTGCCCCTGTTGCGGCGGCCCGGCAAAGCGGGAAACCGATACTATGCCGCAGTGGGCGGGATCATCCTGGTATTTTTTGCGGTATACCGATCCGCACAACGATAAGGCGATTGCGTCGCCTCAGGCGTTGAAATACTGGCTTCCCGTGGATTGGTACAACGGCGGAATGGAGCATACCACATTGCATTTGCTCTACAGCCGTTTTTGGCATAAATTCCTGTACGATATTGGTGTGGTGCCCACGCCCGAACCGTATGCCAAGCGCACCAGTCACGGCATGATTTTGGGTGAAAACGGAGAAAAAATGTCTAAATCGCGCGGAAATGTGGTTAATCCGGATGAGATTGTCGCAGAGTACGGAGCCGACACCATGCGCTTGTATGAAATGTTTATCGGTGATTTTGAAAAAGCAGCCCCATGGTCCAGCGCTTCTATACGCGGATGCCGTCGTTTCTTGGAACGGGTTTGGGCTCTGTCCGAACATGTCTCGGAGGGAGAAGAGTATACGCCGTCTTTGGAAACCGCGATTCACAAAACCGTCCGCAAAGTCGGAGAGGATATTGAAACCCTAAAATACAATACGGCGATTGCCGCACTGATGGAGTTATTAAATCATTTTACCGCCGTGGACGCTGTCACCCGGGCCGATTACCGCACATTTCTGTTGCTGCTCAATCCTTTTGCTCCCCATATTACCGAGGAGCTTTGGGAAATATGCGGCTATCAAGGCCGGCTTTCTCAGGCAAAATGGCCGGATTTTGACGAAACCAAATGCCGTGAAGATACGGTGGAAATCGCGGTGCAGATTAACGGCAAGATCAAAACACGCCTGATGATACCGCATGACGCCGAAAGAGAAGATGTACTCGCCATGGCTAAATCGAACGAAAAAATTGCCTGCGCCGTCTTGGGGCGTGAGATTGTTAAAGAGTTGTATGTGCCCGGAAAATTGGTGAATATAGTGATTCGTGCGTGAACCGAAAGCCATCGATATTCCGGCGGGCCGGTATGGGTGATCGCGGAAAAAAAGGTTGACGGAACGGTGTTTTTCCGTTATAATAAAATTGCGGGTATGACCCTATATTATACGGCGCATGCCGTATGGTGGAGGGAGGGAACAAAATGTCGGAAATTCATGTCAGAGAAAACGAATCACTAGACAGCGCGTTGCGCAGATGGAAGAAGTCCTGCGTGCGGTCTGGCGTTCTTGCGGAGGTTCGCAAAAGAGAACATTATGAAAAACCTTCGGTCAGGCGGAAGAAGAAATCGGAAGCGGCCCGCAAGAGAAAGTACTACAAATGAGCAGTTCCAAAAGCAGGCAGCGAATGTTGCCTGCTTTTTCCCTTAGGAGGGCTTTATGCTGTTATTTCCGACAATGTTGAAAAACCGCATTACCGAAATCACGCAAAATGATTTGTGCAGTCTGGGCGTACATATTCTGATGCTGGATGTGGACAACACTCTGACCACTCATCACAGCCAGAACCTGCCTCAGGATATCGCCGAGTGGATACGCGGGATGATTCGGATCGATGTTACTCTGATCCTCGTATCGAACGCGAAAAAGGCAAGGGTTTCTCCCTTTGCCAAAAAAATCGGACTTCCTTTTATTTCTTTGGCCTGTAAGCCGCTGCCGTTCGGGTATTGGCGGGCTGCATCTTTCTGCAAGGCCGAGAAATCGGTATGTGCAGCTGTAGGCGATCAGACTTTCACCGATATTTTGGGAGCCAAATTGGCGGGAATAAAAGCCATTCAGCTTCGGCCCATAGAGCCTGAAACCGGAGTGGGGTTTCGGGTGCGCCGTGCGTTGGAAAAACCGATCTTACGGGCATACGCCAAAAGAAAGGAAGGGTGAACATGGGGGCGCGGTTTGGTCCGTCCGGGAATGCCGAATCATTTTACGCATCGGGGCATAAGGAAACTTGGCAGGCTCCGCAATGGCTGGCCGGCATGGGATTGTCGGCATATGAATATCAGTGCGGAAGAGGTGTGCGGCTTTCGGACACAACAGCCGAACAGATTCGTGCTCAGGTTCAGCGGTTTAACATTACCGTCACCCTTCATGCTCCTTATTATATTTCGCTTGCCTCCAATGATCCGCAAAAGCGCGAACGTTCGGTACAGTATATTGTGGAAAGTGCTCGTGCCGTGACTCTTTTAGGGGGAGACCGGGTGGTGGTGCATCCGGGAGGCTTAGGCGGCCTGACTCGACAGGACGCAACGTCACTTGCTTGTGATACGCTTTCCCGCGCTCAGTGCGCGCTGGACGGCGAGGGGCTCGGAGCGGTGCATCTGTGTCCGGAAACCATGGGCAAGGTGAACCAATTAGGTACGCTGCAGGAAGTTCTTCGGTTTTGCGAGGTGGACAGCCGTTTTTTGCCCTGTGTGGATTTCGGGCATCTCAATGCCCGTACCCATGGACAAATGAATTCTCCGGAAGCGTTTTCCGACGTTTTGCATCAAATGGAAATTGCCTTAGGCGAAGAACGCGCCGCCGTTTTCCACGTTCATTTTTCCAAAATCGAGTATACCGCCGGAGGCGAAAAACGTCATCTTACTTTTGCAGATAGCGTGTACGGCCCGAATCCGGCTCCGCTGATGGATTTGATTGCCCGCCGGGGATGGTCTCCGATTATCATCTGCGAGTCCTGCGGTACTCAGGCGGAGGACGCCGTCACTTTGAACAATATGTACCGTAATGCCACACAGACATACGGAAGGTGAAGATTATGAAGGTCAATCGCGTATTGGTTTTGAACGGGCCTAATTTGAATTTGCTGGGTGTTCGTGAACCGGGCATTTACGGTACCGAAACCTTGGAGATACTCTGTGAACGGGTCCGAAACGCCGCACAGGAAAAAGGCATACAGGCGGATTTTCGGCAATCCAATCACGAAGGAGATCTGATTGATGCCTTGCATGCGGCAATGGGCGTATACGACGCAGTTATTCTCAACGCCGGTGCTTATACACATTACAGTTACGCCATTCGCGATGCGATTGCGGCGATACACCTGCCGGTGGTGGAGGTTCATCTGAGCGATATTCATGCCCGCGAGGATTTTCGCCATGTCTCGGTGATTCAACCGGTTTGTGTGGCGCAAATTTACGGGCAGGGCATCGGCAGTTATATTCGCGCGCTGGATATTCTTTGCGAGGAGGAGAGCATATGAATTTGCGGTTACATAATCTTTCCGAGACGCTGGCTCCCGATGAGGGAATATTGATTTTGTCTCCCGTTAATCTGCTTTATTATACCGGATTTGGTATCGACAACGGGGCTCTGTGGGCGACGAAAGAGGAAGCCGGTTTTCTGACGGATTTTCGATATATCGAGGCGGCGCAGCGGGAAATTGCCGATATTCCCTGCCGCGAAAGCCGTCAGCTGATTGATGACGCAGTAGAAGAGATGAAAGCTCGCGGTATTCGAAAGGTAATGATCGAAAGCCGGTACATCACGTTAGATTTGTGGAACCGTCTTCTTCGCACACAGGATGAACTTCGGTGGGTGGGCGACGATACGCTGGATGGCCGGATTCAGGCTCAGCGCCGGAGCAAAGAAGCGCGGGAACTGGAAAAAATTCGCGCCGCTCAGTTTATGACCGACACCGCTTTTTCCTATATTTCAAAGCGTCTTGCTCCCGGCAGAATGGAACGGGATGTCGCGCTGGATATTGAGATGTTTATGCGACGGGGCGGAGCGCAGGACGTAGCTTTCGATCTTATCGTCGCCTCCGGAGAAAACGGTTCACAGCCTCATGCCGTTGCTGGGGAACGCATTCTGCACCGGGGAGATTTTGTGACGATGGACATCGGCGCAAAGGTAGACGGTTATTGCTCGGATATGACCCGCACCGTGGCCATCGGTGAAGTGAGCGAGGAACAAAAAAAGGTCTACGAAACGGTTTTGGCGGCGCAGGAAACTGCTTTACGGGGATTAAAACCGGGCATTACCGGAGAAGCGGCAGACCGCTTCGCGCGTGATGTCATTGAAAAAGCAGGGTATGGGACTGCCTTCGGACACAGTACTGGTCACGGAGTCGGTCTGGAAATTCACGAATTTCCCCGTCTGTCTCCCAGGGAATCGGCGATATTATGTCCCGGCGACGTGGTCACCGTCGAGCCCGGCATTTACCTTCCCGGACGGTTCGGGGTTCGCATAGAGGATATGGTGGTCATTACCCAAAATGGATGCGAAAATCTTACGCGTTCGCCAAAACATCTGATGGTGGTATAACGAAGACAATACCCTAATAGGCCCGCCATCTTCGCAATGCCTCCCATTTTCGCCATATTTTTATTTGCCAAATATCTCTGTGAATACAACAAGGGCAACGCCGCACAAAGACTGGCTACCGCTTTGTCGCTCATCTGCGGGCGTCTTTTCCGTCATATATTACAAAAATCCTCGCGAATACAAAAAGGTTTTCGTGCGGTTTTTGTTTCATCTGACGAAAAATTCGCTCCTGCTTCACGCACGACAATCTTTGTGCGGTGTTGCCCAATTTTCTCTGTGGTATTGATTTCATTTGCCCAATTGGTTCACTCGTTTTTGTGCTGTAATCTTTATGTGGCAACGTCTCATATATTCCAAAATTATAGAATATTCAATAACATATTTTACTGGTCTAAAAAACGCTTGCATCAATGGCGCTTTTGTGATATACTGATTTGGCAAAAACGCGGGCGGAATGAAAAACGCGGCACGGTGCCGAATCGGTCGCTGCGGCTTTTGAAAGCGTTTCGCCGAGGAAAACCAAAAGGAGGATCTTTATTTCATGTCAGTTGTTTCCATGAAACAGTTGTTGGAGGCCGGAGTTCATTTCGGGCATCAGACAAGACGCTGGAATCCCAAAATGGCGCCGTATATTTTTACGGAGCGCAACGGCATCTACATCATCGATCTGCAAAAGACGGTGCGCAAACTGGAAGAAGCATATATGTTTGTGCGCGATCTTTCCGCCAAAGGGGAGTCTGTTCTGTTTGTCGGTACCAAAAAGCAGGCGCAGGATTCCGTGAGGGAGGAAGCGGAGCGCGCTGGAGCGTATTATGTCAATGCCAGATGGCTTGGCGGGATGATGACCAATTTCCGCACCATTCGCGGGCGCATTACCCGGCTGGCTCAGCTCAAGAAAATGTCCGAAGACGGCACATTTGACCTGTTGCCAAAAAAAGAAGTGGTGCGCTATAACCGCGAAATCGAAAAGCTTGAAAAGTTTTTGGGCGGCATCAAGGAAATGAAAAAATTGCCCGGCGCCCTTTTCATTGTGGATCCCCGCAAAGAAAAAATTGCCGTGGCGGAAGCGCGGAAGCTCCACATTCCGATTGTCGCTATTGTCGATACCAACTGCGATCCGGACGAGATTGATTATGTTATTCCCGGTAATGATGACGCCATTCGCGCGGTGAAGTTAATCACCGGCACGATGGCGGACGCTATCATTGAAGGCCGTCAGGGCGAGGACGCTCCCGAACAGGAACCGGGTGCACAGGCGGAAACCGAAGCCCCGTCGGAAGAATAAGGAGGAAACAAAAGCTATGGCTTTTACCGCTGCGGATGTCCGGACACTGCGCGAGCGAACCGGTGTCGGGATGATGGATTGCAAAAAAGCGCTGGTGGAATCAGACGGCGATATGGAAAAGGCGATCGATATTCTTCGGGAAAAAGGTTTAGCCGCCGCTGCCAAAAAAGCGGGGCGCATTGCCGCAGAAGGATATGTCTATGCCGGTGTGGACGAAGAAAAGAAGGTCGGCGTTGTGGTGGAGGTCAATTCCGAAACCGATTTTGTATCCAAAAACGCCGATTTTCAGGCTTTTGTGCGTAGTATTGCCAAGGTTATTATTGAAAAGAATCCCCAATCGGTGGAAGAACTTTTAACGCTTCCCATGGGTGACGGTGATGTGGCTTCCGCCGTTCGGGATAAAATTCTGGTGATTGGAGAAAATATCAACATTCGCCGGTTTGAACGTTTTGAAGGCGAATGTGTGGCGTATATTCATGGCGGAGGCAGAATCGGGGTTTTGGTCAAATTCGAAACCGGGGAGACCATCGATCACGATGCGCTGGTCACATGCGGTAAGGATGTTGCCATGCAAATCGCGGCGTTGAATCCGAATTATCTGGATAAAGAAAGCGTTCCGGAAGCAGACTTGCAGAAAGAAAAGGAAACCTTGGTTTCTCAGATTAAAAACGATCCGAAAACCGCCAATAAGCCGGAGCAGATTATCGAAAAAATGGTTCAGGGCAGGATCGGAAAATTTTATGAGAACAACTGCCTGCTTGAACAGGCGTTTGTCAAAAACGGTGATATCACCGTTGGACAATATGTGGCGGATTGCGCAAAGACGGCCGGCGCGATGAAAATTGCCGCTTATGCGCGCTTCGAAAAAGGCGAAGGCATTCAAAAGCGGGAAGAAAATTTTGCTCAGGAAGTTGCCGGTATGATTAACGGCAAATAAGCTTTGCCGTGCGTTTTGTCCTTTCGGTGAACATTTTGTTTTTTCAAATGTGTTGCTCGAACCTGTTTTTTTTGTGAACAGGCTTGAATCGTGTTTGAATTGTTATTTCGATAGATTGTTACAGTGTTCCATCAACCGTGATTCAATCAAAAACAGCGCTGTTTTCACAGCGCTGTTTTTGATTGAATTTTTGATTTGAATTAAGGCAGCAACGCACAAAGGTCAAGCCTGCGCGCCATGCCTGCCCGAATGGCTTTGCGTCTTTTCCGTAATTCAGCCAAAAATCCTCGCGAATACGCAAAGTATTCCCTGCGGGTTTTGCTTCATCTAACACAAATATTCGCTTTTTTTCTCTGCACAACAATCTGTGTTCGGCATTGCCGTAACGACGCCAAGGGTTTAAGCCGGTTTAAGCCAATGGGGAAGGGTGTTTTTTAATTGCATCCGCGGTTATCATTGCGGAATATGTCCCGCATGCCCGGAAACGGTTCCGTTGCGGAGAAATCCGCTCCTTGCAGATGATATTCTGCGGTAAATTCCGCGTTGAGCACGGTCAGGAGGGGAGCCAGTTGAGCAGACAAAAATGGTCCGTCTTTTTTGGTACTGCCGCAAACCGTGAGCAAGGCAGCCTCTTTGGGAATAGCAACGGGCGGTATTTTATTTTGCATGAAGCGGGCCGCCCAGTAACATTGCAGGCGATCCAGCGCGGCCTTCATCGGAGCGGGAAAGGATCGGTTATACACGGGAGTCAGAAAAATCAGGCGGTTGGCGCTTTCCAGCGCGTCATACAGCGGGTCCATATCGCGATTTACGCAACGCGGAGCACGATAACATTTCCGGCAGTCGTCGCAAGGGGCGGGAGCGGCCTTATAGCAGTGATAAACAAACATTGAAGGAACTTGAGTCTGCAAGGTATGAAGCCACCGGGCACACACGCCGTCTTCGTGAGGAGAGCCGAAAATTGTCACCGTATTACGGACATGGGGATGGCTCGTCGCAATATTCGCATACAAAGTTATCCCCCTCCCTTCGGAACATTCGGGGAATATATTCTTCTTGTCCGGTGATGCAGTGGGGATTTCTGCAGCGATACGGTGATCCTGCCGGCAAGGTCGGAAGTTGTTTTTTGGGAGATTTTAACATCGTCATGATTAACGCCATACGGGCATATAGACCGTATTCCGTCTGTTCGAAATATTTGGCACGGGAATCGTCATCCACATCCGCGGTGATTTCGTCCACTCGCGGTAAGGGATGCATCACGATTAAATCTTGTTTGGCAAGTTCCATTTTACGGCTGTCTAAAATATAAACCCCCGCCTGGCGGCGGTATTCTTCGGCACTTTCAAACCGCTCGCGCTGGATGCGGGTCATGTACAATACATCCATACGGCTTATGGCGTCCGCCAAATTATCCGCCTCTTCAAAACGGCATCCGCTTTCTTTCAGCCAATTGCGCACAAAGGAAGGAATTCTCAGCGATGGAGTGGAGATTAACAGAAAAGAATTTCCGGGGAATCGGCTGAGCGTCTTAATCAACGAATGGACGGTGCGTCCGTTTTTCAGATCTCCGCACAATCCGATGCACAGATGATCAAACCGCCCTTTTTCGTTGCGCAGGGTGACCAAATCGGTCAGCGTTTGGGTGGGGTGCAGGTGACCGCCGTCTCCGGCATTGATGATGGGGACGCGGGAATACAGGGATGCCGCTTTGGCGGCCCCCGCCATCGGATGGCGAATGACCGTTATATCGGCGTAACCGCTGACCACCCGAACGGTGTCTTTCAGCGATTCGCCTTTGGCGACGGAAGAGCGGTTCGGGTCGCTAAATCCGATCAGTTTTCCGCCCAGTCGCAGCATCGCTGTTTGAAAAGACATTTGAGTACGGGTAGACGGTTCGTAAAAAAGCGTTGCCATGATTCTGCCTTCGCACTGGTGTGCATAGGCGGCCGTATTGGCGCGAATGTCACAGGCGAGCGCGGTGATTTGCTCCCATTCTTCGGTAGATAAATCATTGAGATCAATCAGATGCCGGGTCACTGCCGTATCTTCCTTCCCATGGTGGCATAGATGAACGGCGTGCCGAAAAGCACGCCGTTCACTGTTTTAAAGGCCCTGAACAATGGCCTGAGTATCTCTTGCGATGACCAATTCCTCGTTGGTGGGAATGACATAGGCTTTAACGGCGGAATCTTTTCCGCTTATTTCCACTTCTTTTCGGGTGATATCAATGGTTTCTTCGTTAATGGTCATACCTAAGTAAGCAAGTGAAGAGAGAACGTCTCTGCGTACCAACGGTTGATTTTCTCCGATTCCGGCGGTGAACACCAGCGCATCCAATCCGCCCAGCGCCGCCACAAAGCCTCCGACCAATTTGATAATCTGATAACTGCGCATATCCCACGCGAGCTTAGCCCGTTCATTTCCGTTCTTGACCGCCTCAGTGATGTCGCGGTCATCGCTGGAGATTCCGGAGATGCCCAGCATTCCGGATTGCTTGTTCATCAACTCGTTCATCTGCTCCGGCGTAAGACCCTCTTTTTCCATAATAAAAGTGACCGCAGAAGGATCCACCGCGCCGCAGCGGGTTCCCATGATAAAGCCGTCCAGCGGAGTGAGGCCCATGGTTGTGTCGATGACCTTTCCGTCTTTGATGGCGGCAAGTGAGGAACCGTTGCCGAGGTGACAGGTGATAATGCGTGTTCCCGTTCCGTCCGGTTTTCCGAGAAGTTCTTGACAGCGCGCCGCTACATAGCGGTGAGAGGTGCCGTGAAAGCCGTATTTGCGTACATCGTACTTCTCGTAGCAGTCATACGGAAGGCCGAACATATACGCTTTGGGCGGCATCGTTTGATGAAACGCGGTATCGAATACCGCCACTTGGGGAATTTCACTGCCAAAAGCTTCCGTGGCGGCAACCATGCCCTGTAAACTGGCCGGGTTGTGTAACGGAGCCAAAGGATTGAGTTGCTCGATTCCTTTCAGCACCTCTGGGGTAATACGCACGGAACGGTCAAAAAGTGATCCGCCCTGAACCACACGGTGCCCGATGGCGGAAAGTTCGGATACATCTTCGATCACTTTTCCCTCGCCCTGTGTCAGGGCCGTTTTGATTTGAGCAAAAGCGGCAATGTGATCCTTCATTACCGGATTGGACCGGACGGCTACGCCGTCAGCCGTTTCGTGTTTAAATTTTCCGTCTATGCCGATGCGTTCGCAGACGCCCTTGGCCAAGCACCGTTCTCCCGCCATATCGATTAGTTGATATTTCATGGAGGAGCTGCCCGCATTGATAACCAGAATTTTCACAGGTTTTCTCCTTTCCCGTGCACTTTACGTTGATTTTCTTTCTGCGATACGGTATACTGACTGTGTTATTATAATATAGATCGGTGTTGTTTTCAAGTATTATTTGAGGGGGTATCCGTCGTGAAGGTTGCGGGTATCGTGGCGGAATTTGATCCGTTTCACAACGGACACGCTTACTTAATTGAGCATACTCGTGCGGAAAAAGAAGGCGGCGCCACACATATAGTGGCCGTGATGAGCGGCCATTTTACCCAGCGCGGTGCGCCGGCAATGACGGATCCGTACCGGCGGGCAAAAGCTGCGCTGCTGAACGGGGTGGATCTCGTGGTAGAGCTCCCTCTGCCGTGGTCGCTTTCTTCTGCGCAGCGGTTTGCGCAGGGCAGTATTTTTCTGCTGAACGCGCTGGGGGCGGAATTGATTGCTTTCGGCAGCGAATGTGGGAACGGTGACGCTTTATCCTGTCTTGCCGATATGCTGGATTCCGAAACGGTGTCCGATCGATTGCGTGGGTTGCTGCAGACCGGTCTTCCTTATGCTTCCGCTCAGCGTCAGGCGGTAGGGGAGGTGGCGGGAGAACAAACCGCCGCTCTTCTGGATGCTCCCAATAATACGCTTGGCGTGGAATATCTTCGCGCAATACGCAGAATAAAGTCTCCTATGCGTCCGTTTACCGTAAAAAGACTGGGCGCTTTGCACGACAGCATGGTTCCCGTAGGCGGTCTTGCGTCCGCATCGTTTATTCGAGAATTGGTCCGGGCGGGAAGAGTGGTCAGTACGGCGGCTTATCTGCCGGAGTCTGTGTGCCGGATTCTGACCGAGGCTGTGCAAAGCGGCGTCTGTCCTTCTGAAGAAAAACGGATTGAACGGGCGGTGCTTGCCGTGCTTCGGGCGCTACCGAAAGAACGGTGGGAAGATTTGCCGGCGCTGAGCGAGGGGATAGAAAACCGTTTGTTCCATGCAGCGCGGCAGGCGGAAAGTCTGGAAGCACTCATTTCTCTTGCGAAAACCAAAAGATATTCCCGCACCCGTTTGCAGCGCTTAATTTGGAGCGCGTTTTTAGGCATTACGGCACAAGATTCGCAGGGCGACCCGCCTTATGTGCATGTGATCGGTGCTTCTGGCGCCGGCTTGGAATTGTTGCGTCGGGTTCGGGAACGGGGGGAATCCGTTCCGATGCTCACCCGCGCTTCACAGGCGGAAAAGCTCGATGAACGCGGCCGAAAACTGTTTGTTTTGGAATGCCGTGCGGCCGATTTATTTGCTCTTGCATTGCCTAAACCGCCTCCTTGTGGTGCCGTGCAGACAGCTGCCATGATTCGCGTCCCTTAAAGAGGAAGAAATATGATTCGGATCGATAAACTGATTTCCTCGCAAACGCGTCTTTCCAGACGTGAGGCCGCACAGGCCGTTCGCATGGGCCAAGTGACCGTAAACGGGGAAGTATTGAAAAATTCCGCTCAAAAAATCAACCCGACGGATGCAATTGCGCTTTTCGGGCAAACGGTGGACGTGCGGGAGCATGTCTATATAATGATGAACAAACCGGCGGGTGTGCTGTGTGTTTCCCGGGATTCCGAGCGACAAACAGTTATCGATTTGCTGCCGGAAGAATGGCGGCGATCCGGGCTGTTTCCCGCCGGAAGGCTGGATAAAGACACCACAGGTATGGTGTTGCTCACCGATGACGGAGATTTTGCCCATGCTCTGTTAAGCCCACGCCGCCATGTGCCCAAGACTTATCTTGTTGCTTTAGACCGGCCGGTCGATTCCGGCGCAGCTTTGACGTTTCGGAAGGGCATCGTCCTTTCCGACGGCGAAAAGTGCCTTTCAGCCGAATGTGTCCCCATGGCAGGCAATACCGCTTCGGTCACTCTGCATGAAGGCAAATATCATCAAATTAAACGGATGTTTGCCGCTCTCGGTTTTCATGTGACGGCGCTGACCCGGCTTTCGATGGGCGGGTTAGATCTTGACCCGTCTTTGGCGCCGGGTGAAAGCCGTCTCTTGAGTGAATCGGAAATTCTATCTATTTTTCCATTCGCAAATTGGTGATAACGCTGATGCTTTTCGGTGTTTTACCTAAAGCTCTTCTTAAAAGTTTGGTGAATAATCAGGTAGAATTTTTCATTCGATTTTGGTATGATAGCGATGAAAAAACCGCTCATTTTCAGCAGGCAATAACCGATTCTGAGCGGCATATATGAGGAGGTCGATGGGCATGGCGAGCTTAACCCTGAAAGGCATTTATAAACATTATCCCGGCGGTGTTACGGCGGTCTCGGATTTCAATTTGGAAATCAAAGACAAGGAATTTATTATTCTGGTCGGTCCGTCTGGCTGCGGAAAATCTACCACATTGCGGATGATCGCAGGTTTGGAGGAAATTTCCGAAGGCGAGTTGTATATCGGCGACCGCATGGTGAATACCGTTGCGCCGAAGGACCGCGATATTGCTATGGTGTTTCAGAATTACGCGCTGTATCCGCATATGACGGTGTTCGAAAATATGGCGTTCGGTCTGAAACTTCGTAAAACTCCGAAAGAAGAAATCAAGCGCCGTGTGGAAGAGGCTGCGCGGATCTTGGACATTGCCCATTTGCTCGATCGAAAGCCGAAGGCGCTTTCCGGCGGCCAGCGGCAGCGTGTTGCGCTGGGGCGCGCTATTGTGCGCGAGCCGAAGGTATTTTTACTGGACGAACCGCTTTCCAATTTGGATGCAAAATTGCGCGCACAAATGCGTACCGAAATTTCCAAACTGCATCAGAAACTCGGCACCACCTTCATTTATGTCACGCACGATCAAACCGAAGCCATGACAATGGGCGATCGTATCGTTGTGATGAAAGACGGTGTCATTCAGCAAGTGAATACGCCTCAGTTCCTGTATGATAAGCCCTGCAATATGTTTGTGGCGGGATTTATCGGAAGCCCTCAGATGAATTTCATCGACTCCAAACTGGTTAAAAGCGGGGATACCTATTTGGTTGAATTCGGCACTGAAGATACCAAAACCACCCGAGGCGTCAAGTATCGCATTCCGTTGCCCGCCGCCAAAAATGAGGGCGGAGCTTTAGAGGCGTATGTGAACAAAGAAGTGATTATGGGTATTCGTCCCGAGGATGTGCACGATGAGCCGCGGTATCTGCTGGAGTTTTCGGATTGTAAAGTACAGGCAAAAGTGGAAGTGACCGAACTTATGGGTTCCGAAACTTTCCTGTATCTGGATGTGACTTCTTTCCCGTTTACCGCTCGCGTGGAGCCCACATCCACCGCTCGGCCCGGGGATATAATCGATATCGTTTTGGAAAACACCAAAATTCACCTCTTCGACAAAGAAACCGAGCAGACCATTTGTAATTGATGCATGCTCTTGAATTAAATGAACTGCCGCCCTTTGGAATCGCTTTATGTTTTCAAAGGGCGGCACTGTATTTTTTCTTCCCTTTTTCGTCAATTTTCAATTGTTTTGGCATTTAAGTACAAATTCGCCGTGGTCTTTTGGCTTTTGATGAAAAGCTCTTGATTTTGGTTGGGGAAAAAGGTAAAATAATAATAGAAACGGGATGCTTTGAGGAGTTATCGTTCAAGGAGGATCCGGCATGGGAACAACACAAGTTCGTGCGTTTAACCGTGCCGAAGAATACCCGTATAACAAAAGCGCAGTGTAGGTTGCACTGCGCTTTTATTGATTTTGGGAGGAATGGCGATGAAAAAAGCGGCGGTCATTATGGGCAGCGAAAGCGATCTTCCGGTGGCGCAGCAAGTAACGGATCAATTGCGGGCGCTGGGTATTCCCACTCAGATGCATATTTTTTCCGCACACCGCACGCCGCAGGCGGCGGCGAATTTTGCCGAACATGCCAGAGAAAACGGCTTTGGCGTATTGATTGCGGCGGCGGGTATGTCGGCTCATTTGGCGGGCGCTTTGGCGGCCCGCACGGTTTTGCCGGTGATTGGAATTCCACTCAAATCGGGTGCGCTGAACGGATGGGATGCGCTGTTTTCCACCGTGCAGATGCCGTCTGGAATCCCTGTAGCGACCGTTGCCGTAGACGGTGCCAAAAATGCCGCTATTTTGGCAGCCGAAATTTTAGCGACAGAGGATGAAGCGTTGGGCAACCGGCTTTTGGCCATGCGCGAAGAGATGACGCGCACGGTTCTGCAAAAGGACGCGGCGCTCGCGCGGAAAAAAGAACAACGGGAGGTTAACGGTTGATGGAAAAACGTGAACAGTTATATGAAGGCAAAGCCAAGAAGGTTTTCGCCACAGAAGATTCGGCATATGTTGTTGTATCGTACAAAGATGACGCGACCGCGTTTGACGGCCTAAAAAAAGGTACCGTTGCCGGCAAAGGGGCGGTGAACAACCGTATGTCGAATTTTCTGATGCAAATGTTGGAAAAATCCGGAGTGCCTACCCATTATGTGCGGGAATTAAATGAGCGGGAAACCGTCGTGAAAAAAGTGACAATTATTCCGCTTGAGGTAATTGTCCGCAATATTTCCGCCGGTTCTTTCTCCAAACGGTATGGTGTGCCTGAGGGCGTCGTATTGAAAAGTCCCACCGTGGAATTTTCCTACAAAAACGACGAGTTGCACGATCCCCTGATTAATGCGTCTCACGCGTTTGCGCTCGGATTGGCCACGCGCGAAGAAATGCAAAATATTGAGGAAAAGGCTCTGAAGATTAACGAAATCCTAAAAGATTATTTTCTCGGCCTTGGCGTGAAATTGGTGGATTTCAAACTGGAATTCGGAAGATTGCCAAGCGGCGAAATCGTTTTGGCGGATGAAATTTCTCCGGATACTTGCCGTTTTTGGGATGCGAAAACCGACGAGAAATTGGATAAAGATCGATTCCGCCGGGATATGGGCGGAGTGGAAGACGCATACGAGGAAATGCGCAAGAGGGTCTTCGGAGCATAAGAGGGCGATGACATGACAGGAGCGCTTCACGAGGAATGCGGCGTTGTGGGTATATATGACCGTGGAGCGAATGTAACGGAGCTCACTTATATGGCTCTGTACGCGTTGCAGCACCGCGGTCAGGAAAGTTGCGGCATTGCCGTCAATGATGACGGAGTGATTACCGGATATAAACAAGTAGGTCTGGTCGGAGATGTGTTTGACAAAAAGGCGCTGGAAACCTTAGGCAGTGGGCAAATTGCCGTAGGGCATTGCCGGTACAGCACCACCGGAAACAATCTTCGGCTGAACTGCCAGCCGCTGGTTGTCAATCATTGCAAAGGCAGTATGGCTTTGGCGCACAACGGAAATCTTACGAATGCCGCTATTCTTCGGGAAGAGTTGGAGCTTTCCGGATCGATTTTTCAGACAACCTCCGATACTGAGGTGATTTCGTATATTATCACCAGAGAACGCCTGCACGCCCCTTCCATAGAAACGGCGGTGGAACGGGCGGTCGGTAAGCTTTCCGGCGCCTTTTCTTTGGTGATTATGTCTCCTAAAAAACTCATTGCGGTTCGGGATCCGTTGGGATTTCGCCCGTTATGCCTCGGGAAAACCGAAACGGGGTATATGGTCGCTTCCGAAAGCTGCGCATTGGATGCGGTCGGAGCGCGTTTTTTGAGGGATGTTGCCCCAGGAGAAATTTTGGTCATTGACGATCGAGGTATGCGTTCCATCCTCACCCATTGCGGAAAAGGCAAAAGTTCGTTGTGTGTTTTTGAGTTTGTGTATTTTGCCCGTCCCGATTCGGTGATAGACGGCAGCAGTGTGCATTTGGCGCGTATGAGAGCCGGGCAGCTTTTGGCACTGGAGCATCCGGCCGACGCGGATGTGGTGATCGGCGTTCCGGATTCCGGGCTGGATGCGGCGCTCGGTTTTGCTGAGCAGTCGGGGATTCCTTACGGCATCGGATTTATTAAAAACAAATACATAGCCCGCACGTTTATTCAACCCACGCAGGATTTGCGTGAAACCACCGTTCGCATCAAGCTGAATCCCGTTTCCGAAACGGTGAAAGGCAAGCGGGTGGTGCTCATAGACGATTCCATTGTACGCGGGACGACCTGTGCCAGAATTGTCGGGCTTTTAAGAGATGCCGGGGCTCGGGAAGTTCATATGCGTTCATCCGCTCCCGCTTTCCGTTATCCGTGCTATTTTGGCACCGATATCGATTCGCAGGATCACCTGATTGCCTGCCATCATTCCGTGGAGGAAATTGCGCGGATTATCGGGGCGGACAGTTTGGGTTACCTGTCGGTAGACGGGGTCAAGTCAATTGCACAGCATACAAATCTCGGGTTTTGCACCGCATGTTTTGACGGAAATTATCCGATTGCGGTGAATCCCGCCGGATTAGCCAAAAATCGTTTTGAGCGAAAATTGAGTGAGCGACAGCAGCTTACCATAGAAGACGCGTAAATGGGTACCGATAAACCGCAAAGGAGGAGACCGATGGAACGCAGTTACAGCGAAAGTTATAAACAGGCGGGGGTGGATATTACCGCCGGATATCAGGCGGTGCGTCTGATGAAGGAGCACGTTGCGTCCACATTTACCGATGGCGTCATTTCCGATATCGGCGGATTCGGCGGTCTGTTTGCGCCGGATCTTACCGGGTATAAACGGCCGGTTCTGGTCAGCGGAACGGACGGAGTCGGAACAAAACTGAAAATCGCTTTTTGGATGGATAAGCACGATACGGTCGGTGTAGACTGTGTGGCCATGTGCGTGAATGATGTGGTTTGCTGCGGCGCCGCTCCTTTGTTTTTTTTGGATTATCTGGCGGTGGGGAAAAATATTCCCGCTCGTGTAGCCGAAATTGTCAGCGGAGTGGCAAACGGATGCAGGCAGGCAGGATGTGCGCTAATCGGCGGGGAAACCGCGGAAATGCCCGGTTTTTATCCTCCGGATGAATACGATCTCGCCGGATTTACTGTAGGGCTTGCGGATCAGGGAAAAATGTTCGACAATTCCGCGGTGCAAAAAGGCGATGTTGTTATCGCGCTTCCTTCCAGCGGTGTGCATTCTAACGGATTTTCGCTGGTGCGAAAAGTCCTTCCTTTGGAAAACGGTCGATTGAATACTTACTGTGCGGATTTGGGTATGACTTTGGGCGAAGCGCTCCTCACACCCACCAAAATATATGTGCGTGCTGTTCTCACTTTGGCGAAAGAGGTGACCGTAAAGGCGGTGTCCCATATTACCGGCGGGGGATTATACGAAAATATCCCGCGCAGTATTCCTCAGGGTTTTACGGCCAAAATTGAGGCGAAGGCGCTGAATATTCCGCCTATTTTTGATCGCATACAAAAGGCGGGAAATATCCCGGATCGGGATATGTTTAACACTTTCAATATGGGGGTCGGTATGAGTTTAGTCGTTGCGCGTGATGAAGTCGACCGTGCTTTGGCCGTTTTGCACGAACAGTGTGAACAGGCGTATATTTGCGGTGAAATCATCGAGGACGACGCCGGCGTGACGATTGTGTGAGGAGCGGCGATGAATAAAATAAAAGTGGCGGTGCTGTGCAGCGGGGGCGGCACCAATTTACAAGCCATAATAGATGCCGCCGCCCGGGGTGAACTTCCGCATGCGGAACTCTCGTTGGTGGTGGGTAGCAAAGAAGGCATTACTGCGCTGACGCGCGCAAAAAAAGCCGGGATTCCCACAGCGGTGGTCTCCAGAAAACAATATATTTCCCGCGATGCATTCGAGGCGGAGTTACTTGGCATCTTGCGGGCCGCCGAGGTTCGTGTCGTGGTATTGGCCGGATTTTTAACCGTTCTTTCCGCAAATTTTGTCCGGAAATATCCAAATGCCATTTTGAATGTGCATCCGTCTTTAATTCCCTCTTTTTGCGGAGACGGGTTTTACGGATTGAAAGTACATGAGGCGGCGCTGAAACGCGGGGTCAAAGTAACCGGGGCCACGGTGCATCTGGTCAATGAAATTACAGACGGCGGGAGAATTCTGATGCAAAAGGCGGTTGAGGTTCGGGAAGGAGATACCCCCGAATCGCTGCAGCGTCGGGTGATGGAAGAAGCGGAATGGCAGTTGCTTCCCAAAGCGGTGGAGCAAGTTTGCCGGGAAATGGGAGGGGAACTCTTTGCGTAAGAAAAGTTTTTTTGAGACGCTTGCCGCCAATGCTTATCCGGGCCGCGGCATTGCCGTCGGGCGTTCACAAGACGGAAAATCGGCGGTGTTGGTTTATTTTATCATGGGGCGAAGCGTGAACAGCCGCAACCGCGTGTTTATCCAAACCGATGACGGGATTCGCACCGAGGCGTTTGATCCGAAACGGCTGACTGATCCGTCACTGATTATATATTCTCCCGTTCGTGTGCTGGGCGCCACCTCTATTGTGACCAACGGGGATCAGACAGATACGGTGTACGATGCGCTTAAAGCGGGCGGAACCTTTGAGCAAGCGCTTCGCACCCGCACTTTTGAGCCGGATGCGCCAAATTTTACGCCCCGCATCAGCGCGGCGGTTACCTTGCAAGACGGGGGATTTTTCACCCGAATGAGCATTATCAAAAGCAATCAAAACCGCGAGGGAGCCGCTTTGAGGTATTGGTTTGAATATGAAAATATGCCCGCGGGCGAGGCGCGCTTTTTGCACACCTACATGGGGAACGGCGATCCGCTTCCCTCCTTTGAAGGCGAACCGGAAACGGTTTCGATTGAAGGCGGCATGGAAAGTTTTACCGCAAGAACATGGAACAGCCTCAACAAAGACAACCGGATTTCGCTTTTTGTACGATATATTGATCTTTCAAGCGGAAAATTTGCAACCGCAATCGTCAACGAGCATAGTTAAGGGGGAGTTATTCATGGCAAAAGAGTTTGCGCTGAAGTACGGGTGTAATCCCAATCAAAAACCCTCCCGCATCTTTATGCAGGACGGATCCGATTTGCCGATTACCGTGTTAAACGGCAAGCCAGGGTATATTAATTTTCTGGATGCGCTCAACGGATACCAATTGGTTAAAGAGCTGCAAACAGTTACCGGAATGGCTTCAGCAGCTTCTTTTAAGCATGTCAGCCCCGCCGGAGCCGCCATCGGTCTTCCTTTGAACGATGTATTGCGCCAAATGTATCTTGTCGGTGACCGGGAATTGACTCCTTTGGCGTGCGCGTATGCCAGAGCAAGAGGAACCGACCGGATGTCCTCTTTCGGGGACTGGATCGCTCTTTCGGACATTTGCGACCTTTCTACAGCGCAGTTGATTCGCCGTGAGGTTTCCGACGGTATCATTGCGCCCGGATACGAACCCGAGGCGCTCGCGGTGCTCAAAGAAAAACGAAACGGAAATTATAATATCGTTCAAATAAATGAAACGTACGAACCGTTTCCCATTGAGCGCAAGCAGGTATACGGTATTACGTTTGAACAGGGACGCAATGATTTAAAAATCGATGAAGATTCGTTGTCGAATATGGTTACCGCCGCGAAAGAATTGCCGTCATCCGTAAAACGGGATTTGGTCATTTCTCTGATTACGCTCAAATATACGCAGAGCAATTCGGTTTGCTATGTTCGGGATGGCCAAACCATCGGTGTGGGCGCGGGGCAGCAGTCGCGTATTCATTGTGTCCGTTTGGCCGGAAACAAAGCGGATATCTGGCACCTGCGGCAGCATCCGTCCGTATTGGCACTGCCGTTTCGCAAGGATGTCTCCCGTCCGGATCGCGACAACGCCATTGATGTGTATCTTTCGGACGAATACGCGGATGAAATCGGCGACGACGTTTGGCAAAGACATTTTACCGAACAACCCAGCCCGCTTACTCGCGAGGAGAAGCGCGAGTATCTGAACGGAATAACGGGCGTATCGCTCGGAAGCGATGCCTTTTTCCCCTTTGCGGACAATATCGAGCGGGCGCGAAGAAGCGGCGTCAAATATATTGTGCAGCCGGGCGGCTCGATTCGGGACGATGCGGTGATTCAGGCTTGCGATCAATACGGTATTGCGATGGCGTTTACCGGTATACGGCTGTTTCATCATTAATTTCTAAGGTAACACCGTACAAAGATTGTCGTTCAGAAAAGCGGCAGGCGGATTTTTCGTCAGATGAAACAAAAATCGCAGAAAATACTGTGTGTATTCGCGAGGATTTTTGGCTCAATTACGGAAAGGACGCCCGTAGATGGGCAGGCATTGCGCGGTAGCCGGTCTTTGTGCGGTTTTGCCCTAAAGGAAGAATTGAACAGCAAAGTGTCGGAAAAGTGTCAGAATACGGCTTTATGTTCGGGAAATCAAAAATGAAAACACAGCGGAAGACAGAAAAAGGAGATGGCAGAAGTTTGAATCTGATGGTGATTGGCGGAGGCGGCCGGGAACATGCCCTAATCAAAAAACTGAAGGAAAATCCTCAGGTCGAAACGGTTTACGCTCTTCCCGGAAACGGCGGAATTGCCTGTGATGCTCAGTGCGTGCCGATAGCGGCGACCGATATCGATCAGATTGTTGCGTTTGCGAAAACCCACTGCATTGATTTTGCCGTGGTGGCGCCGGACGACCCGTTGGTGATGGGGTGTGTGGATGCCTTGGAGGCGATCGGTGTTCCCGCCTTCGGCCCCACAGCCGATGCCGCCATTATAGAAGGCAGTAAAGCGTTCGCCAAAGCATTTATGAGGTTATACGGAATTCCCACTGCGCCGTACGCTGCATTCAGTGACGAAAAGGCCGCTCTTTCCTATGTCCGATCCGCAAAGGCTCCCTTGGTGGTCAAAGCGGACGGACTTGCGCTCGGCAAGGGAGTGGTGATTTGCCAAACCATCGAGGAGGCGGAGGCTGCGGTTCATTCTATGATGTCGGAACACCGCTTCGGAAAAAGTGGCGAATCGGTGGTTATTGAGAAATTTTTACAAGGCCCGGAGGTTTCCGTACTCAGTTTTACCGACGGTGAAACGGTGGTTCCGATGGTTGCTGCAATGGATTACAAACGCGCGCTGGAGGGCGATTCGGGTTTGAACACCGGAGGAATGGGATGCATTGCGCCCAATCCGTTTTATACTCCGGATGTTGCACAAAGATGTATGTCAGAGATTTTTCTCCCCACGGTTTGGGCCATGCGACGTGAAGGACGGCGTTTTCGCGGGTGCCTGTATTTCGGGCTGATGATTACCGAAGATGGGCCCAAAGTGATTGAGTACAATTGCCGTTTCGGAGATCCGGAAACCCAAGTGGTATTGCCTTTGCTGCAAACGGATTTGCTCACCGTGATGCAAGCGTGTGTGAACGGAACGTTAAAAGACATTCGGGTGTCGTTCAGCGACGAATCGGCAGCGTGTGTGATTCTGGCTTCGGGCAGTTACCCGCAAAGTTACCGAAAGGGATTTGTTATCAGCGGATTGGAAGAAGCGGAAAAAATACCTGGCGTTACCGTTTATCATGCCGGAACGGCTCAAAAAGACGGAAAATTGGTGACAAACGGCGGAAGGGTACTTGGCGTGACGGCAACGGCTCAAAACTTGTCCGAGGCTTTGCAAAAGGCCTATTCGGCCGCAGAACAAATTACCTTCCAAGACTGTTTTTACCGCAGGGATATTGGTATGCGCGCACTTCAGGCAACGGAAAGGTGATCTCATGGTATACCGGATATTTGTGGAAAAAAAGCCTGCTTATGCGGTGGAGGCCGACGCTCTTTTGCGGGATTTGCGTGCTTTTTTGAATATCACTTCGGTGAAAGGCGTGCGGCTGTTCAACCGTTACGATGTGCAGGGCATGGAAGAAGAAGTGTTCCGCGCCTGTTTGAATACGGTTTTCTCCGAGCCGCAGGTAGATAATATCTGCGAGTGCTTGCCGGATGTTGAAGGCGCCGTGTTTGCGGTTGAGTATCTTCCCGGGCAGTTTGATCAACGGGCGGATTCCTGCGCTCAGTGCGTTCAGTTTGTCACTCAGGGCGAAAGACCTTTGGTGCGTACCGCTAAGGTTTATGTGCTGGAGGGAAATATTTCGCCTCAGGAGTTGACGGCGATAAAGCAATATGTGATTAATCCCGTGGAAGCTCGGGAGGCTTCTCTGGACAGATTGGAATCGTTGGAAACCACTTCCGATACTCCGGGCAATATCCAAATTTTAAGCGGATTTACGGCCCTTTCGCGGGAGGAACTGAGTGCCTTTATTCGGGAGTACGGTCTTGCGATGGATAATGACGATGCCGAATTTTGCCAAGCGTACTTTCGGGGCGAACATCGGGATCCGACCGTCACCGAAATACGGATGATCGACACGTATTGGTCGGATCACTGTCGGCACACCACTTTTCTGACCAATCTTCGTGAGGTGACCTTCGACGACCCGAAAGTTGAGCAGGAATTTGGCGAATATCTTTCCATGAGAAAGGAACTGCACCGAGACAGTCCGGTTAATCTCATGGATATTGCCACCATGGGGATGCGTTACCTGAAATCGAAAGGATTGCTTTCTCAACTGGATGAATCGGATGAAATCAACGCCTGTACGGTGCATGTATCGGTGGATGAAGACGGCGAGAACAAACCGTGGCTTTTTCTCTTTAAAAATGAGACCCACAATCATCCCACAGAGATTGAACCGTTTGGGGGTGCCGCTACCTGTATCGGCGGTGCCATTCGCGATCCTCTGTCCGGCAGGGGGTATGTGTATCAGGCCATGCGGGTCACCGGGGCGGCTGATCCGCTGACCCCCTTTGATCAGACGCTGCCCGGAAAGCTTCCTCAGGCAAAAATCGTGACTACGGCGGCACAGGGATACAGTTCGTATGGCAATCAGATCGGTCTTGCTACCGGCCAGGTGGATGAATTATATCACCCCGGTTATGTGGCGAAGCGGCTGGAAATCGGCGCCGTAGTGGGTGCGGTCCCGCTGTCTCATGTGAGAAGAGAATCTCCTCTGCCCGGAGATATTGTGTTGTTGCTGGGCGGACGAACCGGGAGGGACGGTTGCGGCGGAGCTACCGGTTCGTCCAAATCGCATACCCAGGGTTCGCTGGCCTCCTGCGGAGCGGAGGTTCAAAAGGGAAACGCGCCCGAGGAACGTAAGCTGCAAAGACTGTTTCGCAATCCGCAGGCGACCTTGTTGATTAAACGTTGTAATGATTTCGGCGCCGGCGGCGTTTCGGTTGCCGTTGGGGAATTGGCGGACGGTTTGGATATCGATTTGAACGCCATACCCAAAAAATACGCCGGTCTGGACGGGACAGAGCTGGCTATTTCCGAATCGCAGGAGCGTATGGCGGTAGTGGTTGCTCCCGAAGATGTTGAGTTGTTTCGGGAGTTGGCGCACCGGGAAAATCTGGAAGTGACTGCCATAGCTGAGGTGACCGCCGATCCGCGCTTGATTATGCGCTGGAACGGAAAGATTATCGTAGACATCTCGCGTCAATTTTTGAATTCTAACGGCGCCTTGCGGCAGACGGACATCCATGTGCCGGCGCCGGCCGATTTTTCGCGCGCGGTCACCGGTTCTTTTCGGGAAAACTGCGAACGGCTGGCAAAGGATTTGAATGTCTGCAGCAAACGTGGGCTTTGTGAACGGTTTGATTCCACCGTAGGTGCCGCGTCTGTGCTGATGCCGTTCGGCGGTAAGTACCAGATGACGCCCGCGCAGATGATGGCGGCCAAATTTCCCGTATTGGGGCACGAAACTTCCACCTGCTCGGCTATGGCGTATGGGGCGAATCCGTTTATCGCAGAGAAAGATCCCTTTGTCGGCGCCTATCTTGCCGTGGTAGAATCGGTATCCAAACTGGTCGCTGGCGGAACGGGGCTTGAAAATACTTATTTGACTTTCCAGGAATATTTTCAGCGTTTGGGGAGTGACCCTTCCCGCTGGGGGCAGCCGCTTTCTGCTTTGCTGGGCGCTTTGCGGGCACAAACCGATCTCGGCATCGCTTCTGTCGGCGGAAAAGATTCCATGAGTGGTTCCTTTGAACAAATTGATGTTCCGCCAACGCTGGTTTCCTTTGCTGTTTCGGTTTGTTCCGCAAAGCAGATTATTTCCGATGAATTCAAGGGCGCCGGGCACACGGTTTGCCTGTTGCAGCCGGAATATTTGCCGGACGGCAGGCCGGTTGCGTCCTCGCTTTTGTCCGTATTTTCCCGGGTGACGCAACTGATTCATCGGGGAATGGTCATTTCCGCGGCAACCCCCGGATACGGCGGTATTGCGGAATGCCTGCTGAAGATGACTTTGGGAAACCGCATCGGCGTTTGTTTGGATGAACATACCGATATTCGGCTTTTATTCGGTTACCGGTACGGTTCGTTTGTGCTGGAAATGGTGCCGGGAGAATCGTGCGGGGATGTCATCGGGGAGACCACGGATAATTTTTCGGTTACCCGGGGTGAGGAAACGGTCGATATGTTTGCCTGGCAAAAAACTTATGAGGGCGTGCTGGAGCCGGTGTATCCGCTGTATTCCGCCGATGACGGCACATCTGTTTCGGAATATACTTATTTTGCGCCTTCCCGCCGCGCACCGGCTGTCCGCGTGGCCAAGCCGAGTGTACTGATTCCGGTGTTTCCGGGAACCAACTGTGAATACGATACCGCCCGTGCGTTTGAACGCGCCGGAGCGGATCCGCATATTTTGGTGATACGCAATTTGACCCCGTCGGATATTACTCAATCGGTTCACGCCATGCGGCAGGCCATTGCACAAAGCCAGATAATCGCGCTTCCCGGCGGATTTTCGGGGGGAGACGAGCCGGACGGTTCCGGAAAGTTTATCACCGCCTTTTTTCGCAATCCAGAGATCAGCGAAGCGGTCAGTACGCTGTTGGATGTTCGGGACGGCTTAATGTGCGGCATATGTAATGGATTTCAGGCGCTGATTAAACTGGGATTGGTTCCGTACGGAAAAATCGTTTCCCCTTCTGCGTCCGCGCCGACATTAACGTTTAACCGAATCGGCCGTCATCAATCCCGTTTGGTGCGCACTCGGGTCTGTTCTAACCGTTCTCCTTGGCTGATGTTCAGCGAACCCGGAGACATCCGAACGGTGGCCGTATCTCACGGAGAGGGCAGATTCACCGCCGAGCCCGCCGTATTGGAGAAATTGGCTGAAAACGGGCAAATTGCCACACAGTATGTCGACGATACGGGGTCTGCTACGATGGACATTCGTTTTAATCCCAACGGATCTATCGGCGCCGTGGAAGGCATTACCTCTCCCGATGGCCGGGTTTTCGGAAAAATGGGTCATTCCGAACGGTTTGAGCCGGATCTGTTTAAGAATGTACCCGGTGAGAAGAACGACAGAATATTTGAAGGCGCCGTGGCGTATTTCCGCTGAGATCTCGGCTGAATCGTGCATTTTTGCAAAATACCGAATAACATCGCGTAATAGTTTTCGCGCAGGTTTCGCGTTTGCGGATGATTTTCAGGCAGCACCGCATTTTTGCCTGATTCGTACGCAAATTTCTTGCGAGTATTGTTTTTTGAAGTTACGGCAATACCGCTGTCTCATTTATCATATATCAAGGAAGGAGAACACTATGAAAAGTTGTATCAGCACCTACAGTTTTGAGGGGCTTTACGGAGAGCATTTTACCCGTTTTGACGCCATCGACCGAACAAAGGAATTAGGTTGCGACGGCGTGGAATTTGTGCTGGACGACAATCCTCCGCAAGGGTATACTCCTTTGAGTTATGCCAAAGCACTGACCGATCATGCGCGTGAAATCGGGCTGGATGTGCCTATTTATACCACCGCAGCTTCTTTGTTTACGGCGGATCCGTCCGATGAAATCCGGCGTGTGCAACGGCATATCGATATTGCCGCCGAATGTGGAATTCCCTTGCTGCGTCATGATGTTGCGTGGAATTACTATTTCGGGTATGAAGGGGTGCGCAGCTACCGTGCGGTTATTCGGGCGGTTGCCCCGGCTATCCGTGAATTAACCGTGTATGCTCAGAGTGTCGGCGTTCGCACCTGTACCGAAAATCATGGTCTTTTGTTGCAGGACAGCGACCGAATGCTGGAGCTGTTCACGGAAGTGGATCATCCCAATTACGGTTTTCTCTGTGACATCGGCAATTTCGGCTGTGTGGATGAAGATTGTGCGGCGGCGGTTTCCAAATTAAGGGATCTCATTGTCCACGTGCACGCCAAAGACGTATTTACCAAATCGGGGATGTCGTATGATCCGGGTGAGGGATACAGTCGTTCCCGCGCCGGAAATTTCCGCCGTGCCACTATTTTCGGGCACGGAAATGTCCCCGCATATCAGATTCTCTTCGCGATTCGGCAAAGCGGATACAATCAGTCGGTTTCGCTGGAATTTGAAGGAATAGAAGAAACCGCTATGGCGGTGCGCATCGGATCCGAGAATTTGCGCAGAATGCTTCGGGATATTGAGCAAAACTTTGGCTGATATCGGTTGGTGTCCGTAATCACCGCCCGTAAGCGGTTTTTTCTGCCGTTTATCCGTATGGGAGCACGCGCGTTTTTTCTGTAAAACAATACCATCATACTATCATGCTCATTAACTCTTTTTATTTCGCGTATTTCGCGGAGATATTGTACCCGGAAATGCTTTCGGTTCGCTGAAACTTTTGCCGGAAAATCGGGCAAAATATGGCCTGTCGCGCTTTTGCGTGGCAGGCTTATTATGTGAAATTTTTTAGCGTTTAAATTATATTGCAGTATTTACGTTTGGTTCGGAAAACCACTTTTGTATGGTGAGTATGCTGACGTCTATTATGCAATGCCTGCCCATATGCTTGCATTTGAATCAAGTAGCTTCCGCAGCAAACAAGAAAAGAATACTCTTTTTTCTTTACTATTGTACGTTTGTTTATCTGGGAAGTGCCTTGAAAACAGAGAAATTCCGCTGCGGCTATTGACACTGAGGATTCAAATGATTATAATAAAACAGATTTTTACGCTGTACGTCGCATCCTTTTATTACAGCGCAATAAAGAAAATATATTTATTAGCACACAGACAAATAGCGTAATGTGGTAAATGAATTGTTTCATGACAGATGGCAGCACATGCCGTTCCCGGTAACCGATATTTTCCGATTTCGTGGCCTTTTTTCATCACTGGGATTTTCTTATTACCGGAATATTGATGAATAAAGGCTTTAAACTAAATTGTATTGCGGCGGCTTTGTGCAAAAAAACGGACTTCGGTTTCTCAGAAGTGGCCGTGACGGATGTGAGGAGCAAGGGATGTACACAGAAGCGGGGGAAAGCGGGATGGACCGCGTTGAGAGCGATGCCGGGCCGGTATACCGGTTTGGCAAGCGTGCGTTCGATATAGCGGCGAGCTTTTTAGGGCTGTTGGTGTTATCCCCTGTGTTTTTGGTGCTTGCGGTGATTATTTTCGCGGATGATCCGCACGGTTCACCGTTTTTTGCGCAGACGCGTGTGGGCAAAGGCGGGAAGGAATTCCGGTTTTACAAATTCCGCACGATGGTCACGGACGCGGAGGCGCGTCTGGAGGAGCTTTTGGAGCTCAACGAAGTGGACGGGCCGGTATTCAAGATACGGGACGATCCGCGCATAACGCGGGTAGGGAAATGGCTGAGGCGCACCTGTTTAGACGAGCTGCCGCAATTGTGGAATGTGCTCAAAGGGGATATGAGTCTGGTAGGTCCGCGGCCCGCGATGCCGCGAGAGGTGGCGCAGTACACGGCGTACCAGCGCGGGCGTTTGGCGGTGCGGCCGGGGCTGACCTGCTACTGGCAGATCACGCCGAACCGCAACGCGGTATCTTTTGACGACTGGGTGGAGAGCGATCTGCGCTACATCCGCGAGGCTTCCTTTTCCACCGACTTAAAAATCCTCTTTCGCACCGTGGGTGTGGTGTTCAGCTTCGACAGTGTGTAAGAAGAATATCTTTTTTGATTGGTTTTGGCAGGACATTGTTATTTGCATACCGGTCATAACGGACCGATTGTTATTTCACCGAGTGTGGTGATAGGAAACAATGTTAATCTATCTCAATTCGCAACAATCGGATCAAACCATGGACATGCCGCAGAAAAGTGACAAATGATATTCCCGTGAAGGCAACGGCAGTAGGTAATTATGCCAATGTTGTCAATTACGACAACCTGGGCGTTTTTATACAAAATAAATGACAAAAATGACGAAAGCAATCGGTGGCACTTATTTGCTAAATTCTGATGTCTATGAGCAGAATAAAGTGGTGCGAAAAAATCCGCTATAAATGCAATGTTTTTACTATTTTTTACACTATGAGATGTTAAGGGTGGGCTCTTCTAAAACGATCTTAGGATTGAATTCCAATGCCTGCTTCCGATTGGCATGACAGCAGGAGAACTTAGGTTGTCTGAGGAGGATAAAAGTTGGGGTTACGTTAGGAAAGATAAGGGCACAGAGGAAGTGAAGAGAAAAATATGCAGCATGTGTTCATTGTCGGTTCGAAAGGAATTCCCGGAAATTATGGCGGATATGAGACCTTTGTCGATAAATTGACAGAGTATCATCAAAACTATAAGTATATCCGTTATCATGTTGCCTGTGCAGTTGACAGACCGGAAGATCTACAAGAGTATGAATACCACAATGCACATTGCTTTTCGATTTTGCGCAAGAAAATAGGCCCCGCGCAAGCCATTTTTTATGATTTGGATGCATTAGATTATTGTGTAAATTATATAAAGTCAAAGCATATTAACAAGCCTGTTATATATGTGCTTGCGTGCCGGATTGGGCCTTTCTTCAAGAAATATGTGCAAAAACTCCATCAATTGGGCGGAGTTATATATGTCAATCCCGATGGACATGAGTGGCTGCGAAACAAATGGAGCACCCCAGTCAAGAAGTACTGGAAGTTTTCTGAGCGTCTTATGACAAAGCATTGTGACCTTTTGATATGTGATAGCAAAAATATAGAGCAGTATATTCAGCAAACCTATGCGAGATACCATCCAAATACGATTTATATTGCTTATGGGGCGGAAGCCAGAAAAAGTACGCTTTCTGACGATGATAAAGAACTTCAGAAATGGTATCGGGAGAATGGACTCACCTCTTATTCTTACTATCTTGTCGTAGGTCGGTTTGTGCCTGAAAACAACTACGAAACGATAATACGCGAATTCATGAAAAGCAACACGAAACGGGATCTGGCGATTATAACGAACGTAAACAATCGGTTTCTTGAAGAACTGGAAAGCAACCTGCATTTTCGGAAAGACCACAGGATTAAATTTGTTGGCACTTTATATGACACAGAGTTGCTGATGAAAATTCGTGAAAATGCTTATGCTTATCTTCATGGCCATGAGGTTGGGGGAACGAATCCCAGTTTGTTGGAGGCGCTGAGCTCAACAGATCTGAACCTGTTGTTAGATGTGAAATTTAACCGAGAGGTTGCCGAGAATGGAGCGCTGTATTGGACAAAGGAATGTGGACATCTGGCTGGATTGATTAATTCAGTCGATCGGATGTACGATAAGGATAGGGAGTTATATGGAGTTGCTGCACAAGAAAGAATCAGGTCCGCTTATAGTTGGAAATTTATCGGTGACAAATATAAACAATTATGGGAAAGAATGATATGATAATCTAGATGGACTAAGGGTCATTACCTGTCTTGGAATTATCGCGATGTACTAATGATTTCGCTCTTTTGCTCGTTCTATTAAATTACGGATAAACTGGTAATCGAAGGTTTTGTTACACGTCATAATATTTTGTATTGTGCCCCATATCTCTTGGGGGGGGGTATAGTATATCTTAAGCGTGAGACAATCAAAAATTTTATTCGAAAATATAGATGGATATGTTTGCTATGTTGTATCGGTTTATCAGTGGCTTGGTGTTTCGTATCAATAGAAAATAGTTGGGTAATAATGCTGAAAAATCTGATATTGTTTCTATCATGGCTTTGTTGTTATGCAATTAGCGTGAAGAGCTTGATTCTTAGCAATAAGGTAACACAATATCTAAGCGGGATCAGTTTGAAACTCTATTTGGCACAAATGCTGATGTACTGCGGGATAGAACAAATGAAATGTCTGTATTTATTTGGAAGAGGATGGCGAAGTTTTTTGTTTGTTTGGCTGATTACCATAGTAGTCTTATTATGTTTTTTGAGGTTTGGAAGACGATTTGGAGATACATGGTTAAAAAATTAAAGAAGGCTGAATACATATGATTGCGGGAGAGTTGCCTAATGAGCGATATGCTACAAAACAATCCGGATCACATTCATAAAAGACTTTTAATTTTGCTAAAGAAATTTCATCGGATTTGTGTTGAAAATAACATTCAATATTCACTGGATTCTGGAACTTTATTAGGCTCCATTCGTGAAAAAGGATTCATTCCTTGGGATGATGACGCCGATGTTTCTATGATGCGATCAGAATATATACGACTTGCAAAGATCTTGAACGATGTAGGAGAAAAATTTGGAATTGTGTTCGATAATATATCGCACTATGTGCCAAAAGTCATCATGTATGACCATTCGGATAATCCTGTTTGGATTGATATCTTTATCTATGATTACATATCGGAAAGAAAAATATTTCAAAAGATGAAATTGGCCATTCTAACATTTTTAATTATGTTTTCCAAGAGCAGAGAAATGATGAAAATTGTAAAGGCTGCCGGTCGTTGTACTGGCTGGAAATATTGGTGCTATGACATAATATCAAGAATCGGTTCAATATTTCCTCATGCGAAAAGAATTAAATGGTTGAATAATTTTTGTCAACATTGTTTTGTAGGGGAAAAAACAATGATTCATCGAGGTATGGATGAATATTCTCTTATTGGGAAGATTTATCCCAAGAATATTATGGATCAATTTTGTATGACTGCTTTTGAAGATACGCAACTAATGATTTCTGCAAAATATCAGGATATACTTGTTTCTATATATGGAGAGGATTATATGATTCCCAAGAGGTATCATACGAACGAAGAAGTTCATAATGTGATGCGTGATATATCCGGTAAACAGTAAAATTGTTTGTCTTGTTGAACCTTAGAACTAATAGAACGATTCTCGGAGAACATATTCCGTATAATTTTATGAAATAAAAAAATTTTTGTCGCGATCAAAGTGATCGGGGATGTATAGGTTAATAAACGTTATAACACATGTTAATTCTTTTTACTATTCGCTTCTTGACATTGGCAAACCGTCAGATGTATATGTGCTAAAACATTTCAAAAATTTTTTATTTTTAATGGATATCTAATAGATATACAGTCAAGTCAAGAAATGTAAATGAAAAACTGATACATTTGGACATGTAACATTCGACAGCAATAATAAAAGCCCAAGACAATAATTTAAGAAAATTTTATAAAGGTAAATAGCTCGAAAATTGCAATAATAAGTTGAACACGCTACTCGAACACTGACGATTGAATCA
>CAZMAM010000006.1:0-52430 GCA_964564305.1 uncultured Eubacteriales bacterium | reverse complement strand
AGCCCGCGTATCATTACGCGGGCTGTTTTGCTGAAACGGGATTACCCGAACCAAGCAAAATCTCCTCAAACGGCATTGGCCACAGCGTCGCCCATTGCTTCGGTACCGATTCTTTGAGTGCCCTCTGTGTAGATATCCGCTGTGCGAAGACCACGCACCAAAACCTTTTCCACGGCGGCCTCAATAGCATCGGCAGCGGCGAGTTCATTCAGCGAGTATCTCAGCATCATGGCTCCGGAAAGAACAGTTGCCAGCGGATTCGCGACATCCTGCCCCGCAATATCCGGCGCGGAACCGTGAATCGGTTCGTACAGCCCCCGCTTACCCTTTCCAAGGGAAGCGGACGCCAGCATACCGATAGATCCTGCCACTTGAGAAGCTTCATCGGAAAGGATATCGCCGAATATATTGGATGCCAGCAGAACATCGAACTGTTTCGGATCGCGAACCAATTGCATCGCGGCATTATCCACATATAAATGGAACAGTTGCACATCCGGATAATCCTTAGCGACATCGTTCACCGTTTCCCGCCAAAGGCGGGAACTTTCCAGCACATTGGCCTTATCCACGCTGTGCACTTTTCCCCTACGCTTGCGCGCCGTTTCAAACGCGACTCTGGCAATGCGTTCAATTTCCGTCCGGGTATACGATTCGGTATCGTACGCACTCACTACACCGTTTTCCACGGTTCTTCCGCGCTTACCGAAATAGATGCCGCCGGTCAGTTCGCGCACCACCATAATATCCATGCTGTCCCCGATAATGGTTTCTTTCAACGGGCAGGCGCTTTTCAGAGGCCCGTAAATTTTGGCGGGGCGCAGATTAGCAAACAGCCCAAGCGCCGAACGAATACCCAAAAGTCCCGCTTCCGGGCGCCTGTCGCCAGTAAGCCCGTCCCATCGAACGCCTCCGACGGCGCCCAGCAATACCGCATCGGAGGAAAGGCAGTCTTCTACCGTTGCGCGCGGAAGCGGTTCTCCGGTTTCATCAATGGCAATGCCACCCAAAAGCGCCTCGCTGTACCGAAGCGCAAAATCATATTTTTTTGCGGCGGCATTTAAGACTTTTACCGCCTGTGAGACAATTTCCGGCCCGATTCCGTCCCCTCGCAACAGGGTAATGCGATAAGTTTTCATGTGGCGGCCTCCTCATTTTTCTGCTGTACGCTGCGGTTAATTGCGTTAATCACGCCCTTTATCGAAGCACGGTTGATGCTGCCGGAAACGCCGACACCGAAAACCGTTTTGCCTTCGGGCGTACGCAATCCGATATACGCGACGGCTTTGGAATCGGATCCGGCGGAAATCGCGTGCTCATGATAAGAAAGAAATTCGTATCCCTTCAGCGGCAAACCGGGCAGCGCTTGGAAGAAAGCATCGATAGGCCCGTTCCCGACCGCTTCAATCGGGATTTCTTTGCCGTTGACGGCGACCGAACCGGTAAAATGCACATCGTGCTCACCGGTGTTCGGATTAACGGTTTCTTCGTCATAAAACCGGCAGGCGTGCAGCTCATATACCTTCGGAGTCCGGCGGTATTCCTTTTCGAAAACCTCAAACACCTCTTCGGGAGTAATTTCCCTTCCGGCTTTATCGCACGCCGCTTTGACCAAAGCGCCGAATTCGGGATGCATGGCCTTGGGCAAATCATAACCGAATGTATGATGCATCACATACGCGGCGCCGCCCTTGCCGGACTGCGAATTGATCCGGATAATCGGCTCGTATTCCCTGCCCACATCCGCGGGGTCGATAGGTAAATAGGGGATTTCCCAATACGGCGTTGCGGATTGTTCCATATATTCGTACCCTTTGTTGATTGCATCCTGATGCGAACCGGAAAACGCCGTAAAGACAAGCTGACCGGCATAAGGTTGTCTTTCTCCCACCGCCATATTGGTACAGCGTTCATACATTTCGCGTATCCTCGGCAAATCATGGAAATCCAGCTTCGGATCCACGCCTTGGGTAAACATATTCAGACCCACCGTGACAATATCCACATTACCGGTGCGTTCCCCGTTGCCGAACAGGGTTCCTTCCACCCGTTCGGCGCCCGCCATTAAACCCAGTTCGGTCGCCGCAACGCCCGTCCCGCGATCGTTGTGCGGGTGAATACTGATAATGGCGGCCTCCCGATTGGACAAATGGCGGATGAAATATTCAATCTGATCGGCGTATGTGTTGGGCGTACACATTTCCACTGTATTGGGCAGATTGAGAATCACCGGATTTTCTTTGGTGCTGCCCAGTTCTTCCATCACCCGCTCGCAAATGGCGACCGCGTGGTCCATTTCGGTTCCGGAAAAACTTTCGGGAGAATACTCATAGCGAATATGCGTATCACCCTCAAATCGTTCGGTCAGTTCGCGAATTAATCTGGCACCTTGAACCGCAATGTCGATAATTCCATCCATATCCTTGTGAAAAACGACTTTGCGTTGCAAAGTAGACGTGGAATTATAAAAATGCACGATTACGTTTTTCGCGCCGCGAATGGCCTCAAAGGTTTTGCGAATTAAATGTTCCCTCGCCTGAACCAAAACCTGAATGGTCACATCGTCCGGAATATGTCCCCCTTCGATCAGCTCACGGCAAATTTCGTATTCCGTTCCCGAAGCGGAGGGAAAGCCCACTTCGATCTCTTTAAATCCCATTCGGCAAAGCGTGCGAAAATATTCCAGCTTTTGATCCAGATTCATTGGATCAATCAGGGCCTGATTGCCGTCACGCAAATCGACACTGCACCAAACGGGCGCTTTCTCGATAACCCGATCGGGCCAGCGCCTGTCCGGCAGCGGAATTTGCCTAAAAGGACGGTATTTTTTGTAAGACGGATACATAAAAAGGCACTCCCCCTTTTTCATTCGGGCAAACTGCCCTGTACCGTGCCGCCCGACTTGCAACGGAACAAAACAAGCGGCTTAAAAATGGCACTGCCCACAAACACAGTAATCCAAAGGCAGTACCGCAAATTCTCATCGTACATGAAAGGCAGCAAATATTTCCACCAAATCAACCAAAAGCCAAAGCGAGGTCTCGAAAGATTTGCGTGTATTTGCGGAAAATTTTCGAAACATACAGCGAACGGATACCGCCAAATGGGCAAAGGCGGAAGCCGGTCTTTGTGCGGTGCGGCCTTATACCGGATTCCTGTTTACAAATCCACCGTCTGCTGCCTGACCAGCAACGCCCTGACCGGAGCACCGTCCGCTCCCCGCAACTTGATGGGAGCAGCAATCAACAGATACCGGCCGGATTCAACGGTGCTGAGATCCAATCCTTCTAAAATCAGGACACCGGCGCCCAATAAAAGCCGGTGTACATCTCCCTCATCTTTGGGCGAAGCGACCGAAACCCCCTCTACACCCACTAATTTCACTCCGATGGAAGCAAGTTCGGAAGCGGCGCTGGGCGTAACGGTCACATTACCTTTTAAAAGAAGACGCGGCGTTCCCCGAAGCACGCGGGAATAAGATTCGACCTGCGCGCCCACCAGCGGCTCGTTTTGCTCAATCACGGCACACGGGCCGCAACAAAGGGAGAGCGGTATTTGCTCCGCCGTTGCACCCTTGGGCAGAAAATGGCCGGGCGCATCCATATGAGTTCCGGTATGCACACAGGCGTGCAACACGGAAGTATTACATTCATCACCCAAACGAAGCTCACTCAGATGTTCCAGCGAGGGTTCAGGATCACCGGGATACACGGGGGCGGTCATCATATCGCGGGAAATGTCCCACCAATCCAATTCCATATTGAATGCCCCCTTACCGCTTTGCGGCAATGGCATTCAACAATCCGCCTTTTTGAATGATATTTTGAATAAACGGGGGAAACGGCTGCGCACGATAGCTTTTTCCGGAAGTAAGATCCGTAATCACTCCCGTATCAAAATCCACCGAAACTTCATCGCCGTCGGCAATTTCCTTAGCGGCATCGGCGCATTCCAAAATGGCAAGACCGATATTGATGGCGTTTCGGTAAAATATTCTGGCAAAGGTGGAAGCGATTACGCAGGAAATTCCGCTGCTCTGAATGGCAATGGGCGCGTGCTCGCGGGAAGATCCGCATCCGAAATTTTTCCCGGCGACCAGAATATCTCCCGCTTTTACCGTATGAACAAATTCCCGGTCGATATCCTCCATGCAATGAGAGGCCAATTCTTCCCGCCCGGTGGTATTTAAATATCTTGCGGGAATAATCACATCGGTATCCACATTATCCCCGTACTTGTGCACGGTTCCGTGAGCATTCATCCGTTTTTCCTCCTGTGTCTATAATGCGGCGGGATCGGTCAGGGTTCCGGTCACCGCACACGCCGCCGCCACATAAGGGCCGGCCAGATATACTTCACTGTCCACATGACCCATACGACCCACAAAATTTCGGTTGGTGGTGGAAACGGCACGTTCGCCCTGCGCCAAAATGCCCATATGCCCGCCCAAACACGGTCCGCACGTCGGGGTGGAAACCGCCGCTCCGGCATCGATAAAGATATCGAAAAGGCCCTCATGCATCGCCTGTTTCCAAATCTCCTGAGTAGCGGGAATGATAATGCAGCGCACCCCTTTGGCTACCTTTCTGCCTTTGAGTACGGACGCCGCAGCACGCATATCTTCTATTCTGCCGTTGGTGCATGAGCCGATCACCACTTGCTGAATAGTTACCGCTCCGGCGCATTCGTCAATGGTTTTGGTGTTTTCCGGCAAATGCGGGAAAGCAACCGTTGGGCGCAATGCGTTGAGATCGATAACCACCTTTTGATCGTACAGCGCATCACCGTCCGCTTCAAACACCCGTATTTTCCGTTGAAAACGCCCCTCGCAGTAGGCTTTGGTGATGCTGTCCACCGGAAAAATTCCGTTTTTTGCGCCCGCTTCAATTGCCATATTGGCAATACATAACCGGTCGTCCATGGAGAGTGAACGAATACCGTCCCCGGTAAACTCGAGCGAACGGTAGAGCGCACCGTCTACTCCGATGAGCCCGATTAAGTGCAAAATCACATCTTTCCCGCAGACAAAAGGCTGCAGGGAACCGGTAAGTTCAATTTGAACGGCGGAAGGAACTTTAAACCACGCATAACCGGTAGTCATGCCTGCGGCAAGGTCGGTGGAACCCACCCCTGTGGAAAAAGCGCCCAATGCGCCATAGGTACAGGTATGGCTGTCCGCACCAATCACACAGTCTCCGGGGCCGACTAATCCCTGCTCCGGCAACAGCGCGTGTTCAATTCCCATGCGTCCCACATCGTAAAAATGGCGGATGGAATATTTTTCGGCAAAATCCCGAGAACGCTTGACCTGCTGCGCCGCCTTTATATCTTTATTTGGCGTAAAATGATCCATCACCAGCGCGATTTTTTCGGTATCGAATACCGAATCGGCTCCACAATGCTCAAACGCATCTATCGCCACCGGAGCGGTGATATCGTTGCCTAAGCAAAGATCCAATTTGGCCTCAATCAGCTGCCCCGTCGCCACCGATTCCTTTCCCGCATGAAATGCAAGAATTTTTTGCGTCATGGTCATACCCATATGGTTTCTCCCTCTTTTTCTTCCGTAACAGACATCCGTTATTCTTTGATGCCGAATTTTACTCATGATACTTTGCCCGGTCTGACAAAATGTTTCCCGGCTATGCCGAATTACGCTTCACTTCGCGCGGGCTTGCCTAACCGGTTTGTTTAAATGGTATAATCGTGAATGGTGGTATCTCCGCGCTGCAAAACGGTCACTCCGCTGCGCGCCATTTCCGCAATGCCGAACGGTTCGATGGTTTGGAGAAAACTGTCCATTTCCCGGCTGTCCCCGGTCAGTTCCAAAGTTAAAGTGGCGTCCCCGATATCCAAAACCCGACTGCCGTAAGACTGGGCCTTTTTCAGCAAATCGGCACGTTGGCGGGGCGTAGCTCTCACTTTGACCAACAGCATTTCACTGGCGGTGCAGTCGTCCAGAGCGACGGTTTCCACCTTAATTATTTCCTCCAGCTTCAAAAGCTGACGAATCACCTGAGAAAAGATGCCCTCATCCCCCGTTACAACAACGGTAATGCGGGAAACAGCGGGGTTTTCCGTGGTACAGGCGACAAGAGAATCGATATTAAATCCGCGGCGGGAAAATAACCCTGTCATACGCAGCAATACACCGGGATGGTTATCCGCCAGAACAGAAAAAGCCTGTTTGGTAGCGCTCATCGGTTAAAGCCTCCCTTTAATCCAGCGTTTCAATGATATCGTCAACCGTTTTGCCCGGAGGAATCATCGGCAGCACATTCGCGTCCGGAGACAAAAGACAATCCACCAAAACCGGCCCGTCCGCGGACAGGCTTTCCCGAAGAACCGATTCGATATTTTCTGCCCTGTCCAACCGCATACCCCGGCAACCATACCCTTGCGCCACCCGAACAAAATCGGTTTGACGATGCGGATCGGTGGCGGAATAACGCCTCCCATAAAAGACCTTCTGCCATTGGCGAACCATTCCGAGCACCTGATTGTTAAAAATGAGCACCGTTATCGGCAAATGATAGGAAACCAAAGTCACCAATTCATTGCAATTCATGTGGAAACTACCGTCTCCCGTAACCAGTACCACCCGTTTTCCGAAAGGATCGGCGCACGCCGCACCGATAGCGGCGCCCATGCCGTAACCCATGGTACCGAGCCCACCGGAACTCAAAAACCGACGGGGGCGGCGAATTTCGTACCACTGAGCCGCCCACATCTGATGCTGCCCTACATCGGTAACCAAAACCGTATCGTCATCGGTAAGTCGGCGAAGCGTTTGCAAAATGGTACGGGGATCGGGCCGATCCTGCGGATCTGCCGATACCGGCGCAGGGGACTGACGAAGCGCATCAACGTGTGCACGCCACGCAGCATGAGTGTGCGGTCGGCTGCGTTCAGTCAGGGCCTTGAGCACTGTTTTCAACTCACCGCCCAAGCGGACGGTCGTCAATACGTTTTTATCAAATTCCGCGTGATCGATATCGACATGCACAATCTTTGCGCGAGGTGCAAAGTTCCGGCGATCTCCCGCTACGCGATCCGAAAACCGCGCACCCAACACAAACAGCGCGTCACATTCTTTAGCCGCGCGATTGGCGGCGAAAGACCCGTGCATACCGATCATGCCGATCCAAAGCGGATGAGCGGGATCAAAGCCGCCCAGTCCCATTAACGAAGAACACACCGGAATATCCTGTTTTTCGGCAAATGTTTTCAGCCATTCTTCCGCCCCGGAAGAAATCACTCCGCCGCCGTAGTAAATCAGCGGTTTTTCACACATAGCAATAATCTGCAATGCTCTTTCGATGCGCTCTTCCTTCGGAGGAGGAGTCGGCCGAGCCGCAGACGGCCCCATTGGCGTATATTCGGCAAATGCTGCGGAAACATCTTTGGGAATATCCACCAGCACCGGGCCGGGGCGTCCGCTACAGGCAATGGTAAAGGCAGTACGAACGGTATCGGCCAAAGCGGTGACATCCTTGACAACAAAATTATGTTTGGTTATCGGCATGGTGATACCGGCGATATCAATTTCCTGAAAAGAATCCCGGCCAAGCTGCTCCACCGAAACATTGCCCGTAATGGCCACAATCGGTACGGAATCCATATACGCGGTAGCGATTCCGGTAACTAAGTTGGTGGCTCCCGGCCCGGACGTTGCAATGCATACGCCCACTTTTCCGGTTGCACGGGCATATCCGTCCGCTGCGTGCGCCGCTCCCTGTTCATGCGCCGTCAGCACATGGCGGATGCGATCCGAATATTTGTACAGTGCATCGTAGATATTCAGCACCGCTCCGCCAGGGTAGCCGAACACGGTATCCACACCCTGCTCCAGCAAACATTCCATCAAAATATCCGATCCGTTCAGTTTCAAAACCATCATTCCTTATATGTCGTGTCTGCATGTGTTTTCACATGCCCTTGTCCTGCAGATACTGTTCCAGCGTAATGCCGCGGTGCATAATCTCCTGCGCCGCTTCTACCCCGACATAACGATAATGCCACGGCTCATAAATGACGCCGGTAACGGCCTGTTGCCCCTCGGGAAAGCGGAGAATAAACCCATATTCGGCACAATGCGCCATCATCCAGGTAAACGCCTCACCGTCTTCCCAGTACCGCTCCAGTTCGGAACAGCCGTTATACAGCAAATCCACCGCAAGCCCCGTATTGTGTTCGCTGGTGCCGGGCCTCGCCACTTCTGTTGCGGCGATATCCGCGGCCTCTTCATACGAACAGCCGTACGCGCGCATCACACGGCCGATTTTATTTTCAAACAACTGCTGTTGCAAACTGTAAGCGCGATACCCGGATGTGACATACAGACCGTATGCCGAACCGGCGGAAAGCATCGCATTCAGAGAATCCACAATGCGGGAATCGACCGAAAGTCCATGATAATCGGTAATGGGCAATTCTTCCGATTGTTCCTGCGTCATCCGGTTCCAAGCGTTTACCAAACGCAGATTCCAGCTGGGAACTGTCTGCTGCACATAATGTTCCCCGTTATTGAGAGCACCGGAAAAATCTGTGGTTTCCGGGGAGGAGGGCGGTTCGGTCACAGGAGGAGCGGTCATCGGCGGCGCTGTTGAAGAAGAGATGACGGTCTCGGTTGAGGCCGTATTCGACAGAATCGTTTGAGAAGCGGCCGTGAGAGAAGACCCGTGCGTGGTTGGAATATGGGAAAAATCCGAAGCCGCCGCTACCAATGGAGCCGATTCAACAGCGGGAATCTTCCCCTCTCGGGAAAACAGACGAAACCCGCACAACATCTCCATCACCAATCCCGTCGCTATCGCCGCTCCCCCCAGTACGGCCAGCGCACGCGTGCGAAATGCTTTCAAATTATATCACCAGCCCTCCGTTTACCGCGATGACCTGACCGGTCATAAAAGCGGCGTCGTCGGACACAAGAAAAGCAACGGCACCGGCAATTTCTTCCGGTTTTGCCAATCTCCCCAGCGGTGTTTGACATGCCAAATCATCCCGCTCTTCCCGGGTAAAAGATGCCATCATATCGGTATCCACCGCTCCGGGCGACACACAGTTTACCGTGATGCCGCTGGGCGCCAGCTCTTTGGCAAGTGCTTTTGTCATTCCGATAAGCGCCGCCTTGGCTGTGGAATAATGCACTTCACAAGATCCGCCGACCTGCCCCCACATGGAGGAAATATTAATAATCCGCCCCGATTTTCGGCGAATCATTTCCGGCAAAACAGCAGAGCAGGCGTAATATGCCCCGTTTACATGAACATCCAGCATATGTTTCCACATGGCTGCGGTAATATCGGTAAAAAGCGCCGTTTCGGCAATTCCCGCGTTGTTTACCAAAATATCGATATGGCCGAATCTTTTCTGCGCCTCGCGAATCATCCCGCGAACGGCTTCTTCATCGGTAATGTCCGCCTGAACCGTCCAGGCATCCGCGCCCATCGCCCTGCATTCCCGCGCCGTCTGCAGTGCTCCTTCGGTATGGGTGCGGTAATGAAGCGCCACATGGCAATTTTCATGCGCCAGCCGCAACGCCACCGCTCTGCCGATACCCCGGGATGCGCCGGTAATCAGTGCCACGGGTTTCATACGCGCACTCCTTTATTTTCCAACCGAATACCCGACGGATCGGATTCATTGGCTGTATGATTTTCCTTTGGTTGAAGCCATTCGGGCAAATGCTTCGAATAAGCGCGAAAAGCGCTGGGAAGCGCATAATCACTCAAGCCCTCCGCACTCACAAAACGCCACCCCTGCGGTGGAGAAAAAGCGGGAATCACACCCATATACCCCTTCATGTGCCATTCCAAATGAGTAAACCGATGCCGGCTTTCGGGAAGCGATACCCAAGTCTCGCAAACGATGTTCCCGCATACATCGGGCAGTGCGGGCGACGCAAATCCCTCATAACCGGGAAATTCCCACATTCCGCCCAACAATCCGGTTTTCGGCCGAAGGTGCAGCAATACGCGCGGCGTATGTTCATCGGAAACCAGCACCAAAACGGTGCGTTTTTGTATTTTTCGGGCTGCGGCGCGCGCACGCAAAGGCAGCTGCTGTGCCCGGTGATTTTTTGCCGAAAGGCACCACGACGCTACGGGGCACTCATTGCAGAGCGGAGCAACTCGCGGCAAACACACCCGCTCCCCCAATTCCATAACCGCCTGATTAAATACACCGGGAGCCTTGCGGGGAAGCAGCTCGGTAATCAATGCGGAAAGTTCTTTTTTTGTCGCCGGAGCACTGATTTCCTTTTCACATGCCGTCAGTCGGGCAAAAACCCGAAGCGCATTGCCGTCTACCGCCGCCACAGGTTTTCCGTAAGCAATGGAGGCAATAGCCCCCGCCGTATACGGGCCGATACCGGGCAATGCAATCAGCTGACGATAATCGGCAGGTAATTCTCCGCCATAACGCTGTACCACCGTTTGCGCCGCCTTTTGAAGATTTTGCGCGCGGGAATAATATCCCAGGCCCTCCCACAATTTCATTAAATGATCGTGCGGCACACCGGCCAAAGCGTAAACATCCGGCAAAGTAGCCATAAATCGCTTAAAATATGGCATAACCGTTTCAATACGCGTTTGCTGAAGCATAATCTCGCTGACCCATACCCGATAAGCGGTGGGATTTTCCCGCCAAGGGTACTCCCGATGGGAGCGTTCATACCACTCGCAAAGCGGCGGTATCGCCGCCGAAAACTCTGTGGCGCTTTCCGTCACCCGCAGCACCCCCGACGAAAATTTTCTTCTTTTGCACAAAGCTTGTTTTTTCTTCGCCCACCGGGATAAACGAAAACGGTTTTCCGTTCAACACAGTGCCAAGTCATACAGGCAACTGTTCATAAGGCGATCTGCCCGGAAGTCTGCGCTTATTATAGCATTTTTTTCGATTTGCGACAAGGGATTTTGCCAAACAGCTCCTGCTATGCGTTCAATGCAAGATATAAGCTATGCGTTCAATGCAAGATATAAATAGTAAACCGGGAATAATTGAGCAAAATGAGGAAGGCATATTACTTTACCATACAGCAGAAACAAGGTATCTATTCCCGTCTGTAGCGTCAGCAGCATCCGTAATAACGGAAAACCGAACACCTGCGGCTAATTCAAAAAGCTGCCGATTTTCGCTCCGTCGGCATATCCCTTTTTATAAAGTCGGTTTAAACGGTTCGGATCGCGGGATAGAGTGCTGACCCCGCATGTATCGTCCGGCGCCACAATCAAGGCTTTGCCCTGTTGCGCATACTTTTTCGCCGCCGCTACCCCGGTATTATAGCGATCGGCCCGCTGACAGAGACTTTGCGCCGCTGCCGGATATTTCTTGCGGATTCGCGCGGCCATTTTTTCATCCTGCTCGGAAGTTCGCACCACATCTTCCGGTTTTGTCAACAACACCACAACACGGTCACATCCCATGGCAAAGGCCTTTTCCACCGGAACCGGATCTCCCAGCGCACCGTCATAATAAGGCGTTTGGTGAATAACATACGGCTTACAGACAAACGGAATGGCACTGGATGCTTTGAGTACATTATAATCATCCGGACGTATGTCCCGCTTATCAAAATAGGTAGCTTCACCCGTCAGGGCATTTGTCGCAACCACAACAAATTCCATCGGATTTTGCATTAGGGCAGCGCAATCAAGGGGAGATTCTCCGTCGTGATTGCTCAAAGTACTGTACACATAATCCAAATCGATATATGAGCCTTTGAACAGAAAATTTTCGATGCCCGCATATTGTCTACGAAGCCCGTATTTCGTGTAAAAAACATAATTGCGTCCTTTTTGACCGGATAAAAAAGAAATGAGATTCGCACTTCCCGCGGAAACACCGATACCCAAATCAAACCGAATACGGTTGTCTAAGCAATAATCCAGCACCCCGCAGGCATAAATACCCCGAAATCCGCCCCCGACATCGACCACACCGGTTTTCACCGCACATCATCCCTTTGAATGATTAAGGCACACCACACAAAGTATTCGTTACGGTTTTCGGTTTATCTGGAGAAAAATCTTCATCCGCTTCACGCACGACAATCTTTATGCGGCATTGCCTTAAAATTTTCCCTTTTATTATACCCAAAAACCGGAGATTTGTGAAGTCCGCTACACAATTTTGTGCGTTATATTTTGTAAAATCTCCTTTTTGACGGGAATCGTGTCTTGACAACAACTGCCGGAAATGATATGCTTATAGTGTTACACAAGTTAGGAGAGGTGTCCGAGAGGTTTAAGGAGCCGGTCTTGAAAACCGGTGACTCGTAAGAGCCAAGGGTTCGAATCCCTTCCTCTCCGCCAATTCTCTCTCAACACCCGCTGCGGCAATCAATAAACAGATTTTTCCGGCCACCAACCGGAAAAGTTACGGAGAAGTACTCAAGTTGGTGACGAGGCGCCCCTGCTAAGGGCGTAGGTCGGGTAACCGGCGCGAGGGTTCGAATCCCTCCTTCTCCGCCACAATAAAGTGCACAGGCGTATTTGACGGCGAAAGGGCACCGAAAAATCCGGTTCTGTAAAACAGAACCGGATTTTTCACAAATACAAACCCGAAAATCCGCTGCACCTTTTTTCGGCAATCTTTTTGCGATATTCACAAAGTATATTTGGAAAAATACCGTCTTCATAGAAATGCCGTTCCCCGCCGAATGTCGTTCGGACTTGCTGTGAAATGTGCCTCACATAAAAACGGTTCGGAGCGGGGATTCGCTATTGCAATGAAGTACAAGATATGGTATACTTTATGGAAAGGAAAACCCAACCGAGAACGTTTCCACAACAATAAAGGAGAGATATCCCGTGAAATGTCCGTATTGCGGTTTTAGGGAAAGCAAAGTCATTGATTCCCGTCCTACAGTCGAAAATGCCAGAATCAGGCGCCGCCGTGAATGCCTGAAATGCGGCAAGCGGTTCACCACCTATGAAATGGTGGAAAATTTACCCGTGATGGTGGTGAAACGGGACGGATCCCGGGAGTTTTTTGATCGGCAAAAATTGTTCAACGGTCTGCTTCGCGCCTGTGAAAAGCGCCCGGTTCCCTTGGAAGCACTGGAAAAAGCCGTTGCGAGTATCGAATCCAAAGTACTCAATTCCCTTTCACGCGAAATTCCCACACAAATCATCGGAGAATACGCAATGGAAGCGCTGAAGGGAATTGACGACGTGGCCTATGTGCGGTTTGCCTCCGTTTACCGTCAATTTACCGATATCAGCAGCTTTCAAGAAACGATTTCGCGCATGCTTGCAGATAAAGACGATCAAAAATAAATCGGCATAATATACTTTAATCATTGGTACACCGCAACCATTGATGCACTGCGATGGCATTAGCATGCGGATGATAATGTAAAAAATCAAAGGCAACACCGCACAAAGACCGGCTACCGCTTTTGCCGCCCATCTGCTTGCATCTTTTCCGCCATATTTTCTGAAAATCCTCGCAAATACACAAAGGTTTTGCTGCGGTTTTCAGTTCATCTGGCGCAAAATCTGCTTCGCATCTGCACGACAATCTTTGTGCGGTATTGCCCGAAATATTCTCGGTCAATAAAAGGTGGCGCTCTCTATGGAAACTTCTCCCCAAACCAAACCGGCAGCAGAGCCAACGCCGGATGAAACTCAGCCGCTTCGCAAAAAATCTTTTGCCGAAGGACTGAATTTTTATAAGCTTTTCTGGATTTTCTTTATCGGCTCATTTGTCGGCGTTGTGGTGGAACTGATTTTCTGTTTTATCACACGGGGGCATTTTGAGAGCCGGAGCGGGTTGGTGTACGGGCCGTTCAATTTAGTATACGGGTTCGGGGCCCTATTCATGACTTTGGGCTTAGCATGGCTGGCCAAGCGGGGAAATTTTGTGATTTTTCTGGGTGGGTTTGCCATAGGCAGCATTTGGGAATATGTGTGCAGTTTTGTACAGGAGAGCATGTTCGGCACAGTTTCTTGGGAGTACAGTGCGCAGCCGTTTAATCTAAACGGTCGGATTTCCCTTTTGTATTCCTGTTTTTGGGGTTTATTGGCGCTAGCGTGGATCAAATGGCTGTATCCGTTTCTTTCCCGCCTAATCGAACGCATTCCCAACCGATTGGGTATTATACTCACTTGGGTACTGTTTGTGTTTATGATCTTTAATACGGTCGTTTCCGCTCTGGCGCTTCACCGCATGGAAGAACGGCGCGACGGCATTCCGGCTACCACCGCGATGCAACAGATTTTGGATGAACGGTTCCCGGACGAGCGCATGAATCGCATTTACGCAAATATGCAAGTAGTCACCGAAGAAGACACCCAAAATCCCCAGAATCCCGAAAATATTGAAGACACCGAAAGCGCTCAAAACACCCAAGTTTCCGATACCGCCCAAAGCCCTGACAAGACGGAAAACTCCAAAAAATCGGACAATTTCTGAGGCGAACTACAGCAATACCGCACAAAAACCGGCAACTTCAAAATGCTTCTCACCTATGGGCACTTTTTACTGTTTACAAAAATTTTCGCGAATTTACAAAATATTCCCTGCGGGTTTTATTTCATCTGACGAAGAATCCTCTCTTTGCTCTTTGCTTCACGCACGATAATCTTTATGCGGTATTGCCTGAATATAACAAGGACATCGCCTATGGAATATTAAGCAATTTTCCATTTCGTTTGTGGTGTGTGATGAAAACGGAATTTCCAGCATTTTTCTTTCCAGTATTTTTTAATTGCCGAAAATTTTCGCATATTTCGGTGAACTCGAATATATAGAAAGGCTTTGTTGTGATTCTGCCCAAATAAAAATCCCGAGTTCTGTGCAATTTTAAATATATGACCGATTTGTGTGAATTTTTCGCAAACAAGCTTGCAAAATCGGGCAAAGGGTTGTATAATGAGGGTCGCCGTTTGGGAAAACATTAAATATTTACCGCTATTCGATAAATATTTTTTTAAGGCCTTTTTTAAAGTTCTTTTGAACCCCTTCCGGAAGTAAGGCATTTCAAACATTCCAAGCGGCGTTTCTTTTGTTTGATTTTAAAAAATCAGGAGGGTATTGGTGGATGCAAAAAATTGTATCGATAAATGCCCGTAATATGACCGTCAAAACACCGCGAAAAAGTTTCCTGTTTGTCAAACGCACACTGGATATAGTATTTTCTCTTTTATTGTTGATTATACTCGCGGTACCGATGTTGGCGCTCACTTTGCTCGCCGCTTACGATACGCACGGTTCGCCCTTTTTTGTGCAGACCCGGGTCGGACGCAGAGGAAAAACTTTTCGCATGATTAAGTTCCGAACCATGAGTAAAGATGCGCCGCCGGATATGGCTACCTACGAATTAAAGGACCCGGATCGTTACATTTCTCCTATCGGTCATTTTATCCGCCGGTTCAGCTTGGATGAACTGCCCCAGCTGATTAACGTACTTAAAGGTGAGATGAGTTTTGTGGGTCCTCGCCCGGTAGTAACAACCGAAGAAGAATTATTGGACATGCGAACATTGCACGGAGCGAATGAAGTGCGTCCGGGCATCACCGGTTTTGCACAAATTCGCGGAAGAGACGATCTTCCGCTTTCTCAAAAAGCGTTCTTGGACGGTTATTACGCGCGTCACGCCACTTTTGTTATGGATGTACGCATACTGTGGAAAACATTCTTTTATGTTCTGCGGTGCGAGGGCGTCAGCGAAGGCGTCAATCCCAATGTTACCAATGCCGACTCCAAAACGGCATGAAAAACTTTGCCTCCTGTCAGCGGGGGAGAGAACCATTCGGTTCTCTCCCCCGCTCCCATCTCAGAAACTGAAAATGAAAACTTACGGAAAATTTGCTTGTCGCGTAATACCTAAGGCAACACCGCACAAAGATCGGCAACAGGACATTACCGAGGTGTATTTTCACCCGTTTGCAGCAATTGCCGCACATTGTCTTCACTCAGCGTGACCACCCGTTGCCGGGTGGTACCGCTCTTCCAGAATGTGACCGTTACCCGCACCACGTGCGATTCGCCCCAGTCATAAAGATCGTCGAAAAGTTCGTCGAAAAAGAGAATGCCGGAAAAGAGAGTGCCGGATCCGGCGCTTCGATTTTCCGCGATTTCGTCGGAGAGTGCGCGGCAAAGCATCTCGCGGCTCTGCTCATCGGTGAGGCGAACGTGGGCGCCCGGACTGTTCGCAATCGTCTCCCGCCAATAGACGTTATGCGCATCTTCGTCGGCGCTTTCCAGCGCGACCGCGTCCACTTCGCCCGCTTTCGGCTCAAAGCTCCACACCGCGCTTGTGTACAGAGTCATCGTCGCCACGCAAACCATTACCGCCACCGCGAGGATGCCGAGCCAGGGAATCGCGCGGATGCAATTTTTCGGCTTGCGGGTAGTAATGAGCTCAAAGAGAAAGTATACGATAAGCGCCGCCGTCAGGCTAACCGTCACCGGCCAAACACCCGAGGCGGAAGAAGAGGACGTGGCCGAGACATACATTGACCAAATGGCGGGCAGGCAGCAAAGAAAAGACACGGAAAGCCGGTAGACCGTCTGCATTCCGCGGGAGACGGCGGAGGATCCCGCCGCCTCGCTCGGCCGCCGTGTGAAAAAGAAGACACCGAGGCAGAGATAAAGTGCGCCGAGCGCCGCCGTATATGCCCATGAAACCGGGCGTAGCGGATCGCCGAACGCGGGGATGTTAGGGTTTTGCAGAAACCAGTTGAGCTGCCCCGACCCCATCACCCGCACGTGTGCGAGGGTTTGCCGAACCAGCACGGTGATGACCAGGCGCGGCGCGAACCAAAAAAGCGCCAGTGCGCACAGCGCGGTGAACATTCGCCCGGAAAGGGAGACGGCGCACAATGCCGCCGCCATCACCGCAATCCCGCCGAGCAGCATACCAAGCAGCATGGACGCCATCTGGCCCGCCCCGGGCAGCACAGTCAAGGGTGCGGTCGCCGTTGCCCACACGGCGTAGACGAAAAGGGCGGGAATCACCAGCGACACAACATACCACGTCACTGCGGAAGAGAAGAAACTGAGCGCGATGCACGGTCGGCTTTGGGGAAGCGAATGAAACCAATCGCTCGGCCCGCGCGCCGTGAGAAAGCGAAACAGATAGAGAATATACAGCGGCGCGAACACCAGCATCCCGATATAGAGCATCCCCCACATCTGGGTAACGGTCACCGTATAACGGCCGAGATCGTAAAGCATTACGCCGAGGCTTCGGGTACAGCCGGAGGCCACCGGCAGCGCTCCGATCGCTATCAGCAGCACCGCCTGTACAATGCCAATCACCTTCAGCTGCCGCAGCCCTTCCCGGTACAGCGGCACACTAAACAGGCTCTTCTTCATGGGATATCCCCTCCATCATCGACTGAAAATCGTACCCGCGCGCCTGAAGCTCGTAAGTAAATACCTCTTCAAGCGTGAGCGGCAGCATCTCGAGCAGCAGCGGGAACATTTGGCGCAGCGCTTCTTCGGCGTACGCGCGGTCGCCGCTCACGATCATCTCGGCCACCTGCCCGCTCTGCCGGTAATGCACCACCGGCAGAGCGGAAAATTTTTCGCGGGTGAACGGGTTTTCGAACGCGACCTGAACTTTAAACAGCGAGGTCTTCAGCCCCTGAACGTCCTGCTCCAGCACAATACCGCCCCGGTGAATGAGCGCGAGATGATCGCAAAACTCCTCGAGCTCCCGCATCGAGTGCGAAACCACCACGGCGGTCATCTCCCGTTCGGAAACGGCTTCCACGATGACGCTCTTGACCAGATGGCGCATAATCGGATCGAGCCCGTCCATCGTCTCGTCAAAAAAGAGGACGGCCGGTTTTACGGCGAGCGCAAGCGCCGTGGCGCAAAGGCGCCGCATCCCCTTTGAAAATGTTTGGATTTGTCCGCTCTGCGGCAGGCGAAAACCCTCACACAGCGCCTGAAACTGCGGCAGATCGAAAGAGGAATACGCACTCGCGTACAGCTTGGCCATGCGCGCGGGCGTCGCCCCGCTCAGAAAATAGAGCTCGTCCGAAACAAAACAGAGATTCGCCTTGACCGCCGGATTCTCGTAGACGGGTTCGCCGTTGAACCGGACTTCCCCCTCGTTCGGGCGGTATACACCCGCAAGACAGCGCAGCAGTGTGCTCTTTCCAGCGCCGTTCGCCCCCACCAGCCCGAACACCGAACCGGAAGGAATTTCGAGATTTACCCCTTCCACCGCCGGCACGCCTTCAAAACGCTTGGTCAGGGATTTTGCCTGCATCATGATTCTTCCCCCTTTTCCCGCGCCGCCTCTTCCACGGCGGCGATCAGCTGCTCCTTGCCAACCCCGAGCAGCAGCAGCGTGCGCGCCCGCTCGCGAAAACCGCACAAAGCCTCTTTTCCACGGGAGCGCAGCGCCTCTTTCGCGCCAGGCGCCACATAATACCCTTTACCCGGAACCGCCTGCGCCACCTCGCGGCGACACAGCTCATTATACGCTTTTTGCACCGTATTCGGGTTGATAGAAAGCTCCACAGAGAGCTGCCGCACCGAAGGCAGCCGGGACGACGGCGGCAGCGCGCCGACCAACACCAGCTCCTCGATATTTCGAATCAGCTGTTCGTAAATGGGCACACGGGACATCACATCCACCGAAAACACGATCTCGCTCCCTCCCCGTGCGTATTAACTGTACTAACATTATTAGTACAGTTTGATTATATGCCGTCGTGCGGCCCGTGTCAAGTGCAAAATCGCAATTTTTTGTGGGGAACCACAAACATAACTCGCAAAAAAAGATTTTTCGTTGTCCGCCTAAAGCGCCGGCGGCGCCTTGCATTTTTTCAAAAAAAGCGGTATACTCATTACAGCACGTGAAGTGCCGGAAACTCCGACAGAATTTTTTTCGGGCAGTGGCGTTTATCCGAAACCTGCGGCGCTGCCCTAGGCATAACCGAGAAACCGGGGAGGAATCGTTTTGCTACTGGTGCTGGATATGGGCAACAGCCACATCACGGTGGGCGCGTTTTCGGGAAAAGAACTGCTTTTTGAAGCGCGCATCGCGACAGACCGGCGAAAAACCGGCGATCAATACGGCATCGATTTGCTCAATATTTTGCGTTTATTCAAAGCGGACGCCCCTTTTCACGGTGCAATCATCAGTTCGGTGGTGCCTTCGCTGGATCACGCGCTCGCCGACGCGGTGACCAAAGTCACGGGATGCCGGCCGGTTTTTGTGGGGCCCGGGCTGAAAACGGGCATGAACATTTTAATCGACAACCCGTCTCAGCTGGGAGCGGATCTGCTGGTCGGCGCTGTTGCGGCAGTTGAGGAATACGGCGCTCCGTGCGTGGTTTGGGATCTCGGCACCGCAACCACCGTTTCCGCCATCGATCAGGACGGGGCTTTTCGCGGAGGCGCCATTATGCCGGGCATCAGCACGGCGTTTCAGTCTTTAGTCGCGCAAACCTCTCTGCTCCCGTCTATCCGGCTGGAAGCCCCAAAGAAAGCCATCGGCACCAATACCACCGCGTGTATGCAATCCGGCGCCGTCTACGGCAATGTCGCCATGATCGACGGGATGACGCAGCGCTTTTTTCAGGAACTTCAGGTCAAGAGCTCGCGCGTAATCATTACCGGCGGGCTCGGGCAGGAATTAGCGGCATATTGCGGCCATCACCCCATATACGATCCGCATCTGCTGCTCAAAGGGCTTCGCATTTTGTATGAAAAACAGCGCCGCTAAAAAACGCGCCGTTTCATAAGGCCCGCCGAGGCAGGCACTTTTGGGCTTTTTTGCCGCCAAAACAGCATTTATGCGTTTTAGGTCAAGTGCTTTCGGTGCGCGGGCGGGCACATAAAGCGTTGCATCCCCAAAACGGAGCAACAGCGGGAGGAATATTCATGCACGAAAAGCGTTTTGTCCGTACGCAAAAACTGGTTCTGCTGGCCATCCTGACGGCAATCGTCGTGGTGCTCCAGCTGGTGGCGTCCACCATTCATCTGGGCATTTTTTCAATCACGCTGACGCTTACCCCGATCGTTATCGGCGCGGCGCTGTGTTCGCCGCTGGCGGGCGCTTATTTGGGCCTGGTATTCGGCGTTACGGTGTTGATTTCCGGAGACGCCGCGCTGTTTATGGCGGTGAACCTGCCGGCCACGGTGGCCATTGTGCTGCTGAAAGGCGCTTTGGCCGGTCTTGCGGCGGGAGCAGTATACCGCGCCATCGAAAAAAGAAGCGCAAAAATCGCCGCGTTTGCCGCCGGCGTTGTCAGCCCCGTGGTCAATACCGGCGTATTCTTTGCAGGATGTCTCCTCTTTTTCCGGGATTTCTGCATTCAAACCGCCCAAAACAGCGGTTTTTCCGGTAATCCCGTCTATATGATTTTCGCCGCGTTTGTGGGAGGCAATTTTTTTGTGGAACTGATTGTCAATATGGCGCTTTCGGGAGTTATCGTCATTGTGGTGAATCGGGCGCGCCAAATCCTCCATTTAACCGCATAATCACCGATTCAATCCAAATGGGAAGGCGGGCTGCCGATGACCTCACACAGAAAAAAGGTGCTCTTTCTCACCCGCTTTTCCATGATGCTCGCCCTTGAAGTGATTGTCTGTTTCGCCTCTTCGGCGCTGGCGGCTCTGTTCGGGCCGGTGGGCGTGGCATTACTTCCGGTGATTGCGACGTCCCTGCTGATGGGTACGGCGGCGGGAACACTGTTGGGGCTCTTTTCCGGAATTTTTAACCTGCTGATTTGGAGCTTTGTCCCTTCCGCCCCCGCTATGGCCTTCTTCTTTTCTCCCGTACAGTCTTTCGGAGATATACACGGAAACGGGTGGAGCGTCGCGATATGCATTTTGCCGCGCGTTCTGTGCGGAGCGGTGACGGGGCTGCTCGCCAAAGCCTTTCGCCGCGGCGGGTGCAAAGACGGCATCGTTTACGGAGCGAGCGGGGCGCTGGGCAGCCTAACCAATACGTTTTCCGTCACCGGCATGATGGTGTTTTGCTTCGGGCCGGGGCGGTTTTCCGCCGCCGGGCCGGAATTTAAAGTGCTTTTGACAACCGTATGCGGCATGATTTTGGCAAACGGTATTCCCGAAGCTGTTCTGGGCGCGCTGACCGGAACAGCGGTTTGCCGCCCGATCAGCCAGCACCTGCATTGACAGGCTTAAAAGCTTGAAAACCCGGCTGCCGCGCAATGACTAACCGTCTGCACAATAATCTTTGCGCGGTGCTGCCTGAGCCAAAAATCTCCGGGCATGCGCAAAAGCCCAAAAGAGGTACAGAAAATTTTAAACAAATAAGTAACGGGTAGACCGATTTGGGGAATCCGTTTCATAACCCCATCGGTGCCTTTCGCAGAAAGGCGGATCATAAAAATGAAACAGTTTACCGTAGCCATTATCGGGGCGGGTTCCCGAGGCGCCGACACCTATGCCGCGTATCAAGACAAATTTCCGCAGCGTATGAAAATCGTGGCCATAGCGGATCCAAGGGAAGAGCGCCTGAATTTGGCGCGACAAAAATACCGGATTCCTTCCGAGGCCTGTTTCGACAGCGCCGAAGCGTTGCTTTCGCGCCCCGCCATGGCGGACGTTTGCATTATTGCCACCCCCGATGAGACACACGCGGCCATTGCCATTCCGGCGCTCGAGAAAGGGTATCATCTGCTGCTGGAAAAACCCATCGCGCTTACGCAAAAGGATGTTTTGGCCATCCGGCAAAAAACTCACGACACCGGAAAAACCGTCGCGGTTTGCCATGTTCTGCGATACACGCCGTTTTATACCGCCATAAAACAGCTGCTGGACAGCCGGCTCATCGGCGATTCCGTTTCGGTGCAGGCTATAGAACAGGTCGGTTACTGGCATCAGGCACACAGCTTTGTGCGCGGAAACTGGCGGCGCGGTGTGGGGGACAGTTCCATGATCCTCCAAAAAAGCTGCCACGATATGGATATTCTCCTGTATCTTATCAACCGAAAGTGCCTTCGCGTCTGTTCTTTCGGAGGACTGTACGAATTTCGCCCCGAACGCGCCCCGATTGGTTCGGCCTTGCGCTGCCTGGACGGATGCGCATGCAAAGAATCCTGCCCGTTTGACGCGGAAAAAATCTATATTCAAAACCCGGTTACCGGTGTCGAGCAGGGCTGCACCGGATGGCCCTGCGATGTGCTCACCCCGGATCCCACGCGGGAAACCGTTATGCAGGCGCTGCGCACCGGGCCTTACGGAAGATGCGTTTATCACTGCGATAACGACGCGCTGGATCATCAGACCGTCAACATGGAATTTGAAGGCGGCGTCACCGCGAGTTTTACCATGTGCGGCCTGACCAAAGACCCTTCCCGGCAAATCAAAATCATGGGCACACGAGGGCAGATTGACGCAGATATGGGGATAAACCGCATTTGGGTTACCCCGTTCGGCGAACCGACCCGGGAAACGGATATCACCGCCGTTGCCAAAGATTTGGAGGGCCACGGCGGCGGAGATTACCGCATGATGAGCGCCCTTTTCGACGCCATAGAGGGAACCGGCGATGAATTGCGCACCGGAATCGATCAATCGGTGGAAAGCCATTTAATCTGTTTTGCCGCGGAACGATCCCGCAAAGCGGGCGGCCGGGTCATCGAACTGTAAAACAATCCATTTTCTTCCTTTTTTTCTTCCCTTTCTCTTGAAATTTTTCATCGAATGGCAAACAAAAGTTTGCGCTCTTGCGCTTTCTATGTTATAATGGCGCTCAGGATACCGGTTTTGCGAGAAAAAGCGGAAATATGTTCAAAGAAAGGAAGATTTTCCTTGAAACCGCTGAATGAAAAGCAACAAAAAATCCTGATATTTCTGCACGAGCGCGCGCAGGAAGGATTTCCGCCGTCGATACGGGAGATTTGCAACGCCGCGGGCATCAAATCGACGTCTACGGCGCACAAGTATCTCAAGATGCTCGAAAGCGAGGGTTATATCTCGCGGGAAAGCGGGCGCAACCGCGCCATCCGGCTTCCGGGAGAAACGCCGGTTCGAGTTCCTCTTCTGGGCAAGGTGACCGCCGGGGAGCCGATACTGGCCATGGAAAATGTGGAAGATTATATCCCGTACGCCGGCGGAAGATTTCCCCCAAACGAGCTTTTCGCGCTTCGCGTACAGGGAACCAGCATGATCGGCGCCGGAATTTTGGACGGCGACATTGTCATCGTGCACCGCACACCGGTCGCGAACAATAAAGATATTGTGGTGGCGCTGCTGGGGGAAGAAGCGACCGTAAAGCGCATCTATATGGAAAAGGATCACATTCGGCTGCAGCCGGAAAACAGCGAATACGAACCGATTGTGGCCAAAGAAGTGACGGTTCTGGGCAAAGTGGTGGCTTTGTTCCGATATTATGCTTAGGGCAAACCTTCAGGGCAACACCGCACAAAGCCGGCTGACGCCTAATGCCCGGCCAACGCTTTTTGATACCGCTTTCGTTTTGGGAAAGCGGTATATTCATATCCGCCGCAGGGCGCGGCGCATTTTTGCCGGTAAGCTTTTTAACGGTTGCAACATCGGCGCAAGTATGCTATGATGAGGGTACCGTAACCGATAAAGGAGCCGAAGCCGATGGCATACGCGGACTGCCATACGCACACCAACGCGTCGCTGGACTGCGATGCGCCGATAGAGGATATGCTTCAGGCGGCAAACGGAAAAGGCCTTTTTGCCGTTGCGGTGACGGATCATGTCGACCTTGCCGACAGCAGGGAAGTGTATGACCGCGCCCGCGAAAATTCGTGGCGGGCTATGGAACAGGCCGCCGTCCCGGAAGGATTAACGCTTTTGCGGGGGATTGAGCTGGGAGAACCGGCGTCCGATACCGGGTTAGCGAACCATTTGCTTGCCGAACACCCTTACGATACGGTGCTGGCCTCGCAGCATTCGGTGGATAATATCGATTATTACTACCGCGATTATACGCATATTTCCGACGCCGAAATCATCGCGCAAATGCGGCGGTATTTTGAGGCGGTACGGGACATTGTGCGCTGGAACGGTTTTGACAGTCTGGCTCATCTGACGTACCCGTTTCGGTATATGCCGAAAAAATGGCAAAACGGCGATTACCGCCCGTGGCGGGATCTGATCGACGACATTCTGAGCACGCTTGCCGAAAACGGCAAAGCGCTGGAAATAAACACTTCCGGCCTTCGCTCGCGCTGCGGCATTCCCTCGCCGGACAAACCGCTTATCGAAAGATTCCGCCGGCTGGGCGGCCGGTATATCACGCTGGGGTCGGACGCGCACCGCCCGCAGGATGTGGGCGCGGATTTATCCGCAGCGGCACGCCTTGCAAGAGAAGCGGGGTTTACCGAAGCGGTATTCTATCTGCGGCGCGCACCGGTACCCTTTTCGCTCGGTAACGGTACAGGAAAAGACGGCGCCAAGAAGGAGGAACAGTAAATGGAACAGTTGCTGCGGCTGCTCGACCGCAACGCGCGGCTTTCCAACGAACAGCTTTCCGCCATGCTGGGCATTTCCGAGGAAGAAGTGGCACAGCGGCTGGAAACATTGGAAAAGGCGGGCATTATTCGCGGATATACCGCGGTAATCGACTGGGACAAAACCGATCGAGAAAACGTGACCGCAATCATCGAGCTGCACGTCACCCCCAAACCTGACAGCGGATTTGAGGAAATCGCCAAAACCATCGCCCGGTTCGATGAGGTGGAAAGCGTTTCGCTGATGTCCGGCGGGTACGATCTTTCCATCACGGTGAACGCCCGAACCTTCCGGGATGTAGCGATGTTTGTCGCCCGGCGGCTCTCGCCTTTGGAATCGGTGGTATCCACCGCGACCCATTTTGTGCTGCGCCGGTACAAGGAACGAAACATTGTCTTTCTGGAGGATTCAGAGGACGGAAGAGGGGCCTGGTAAATATGCTGCAGTACGAGCGCCTGCTCTCCCGTGCGCTGCAAAATACCAAGCCCTCCGGTATTCGCCGATTTTTCGATATTGCCCACGAGATGAAAGACGTCATCACCCTTTCCATCGGGGAGCCGGATTTTTCCACTCCGTGGCACATTCGCGAAAAGGGGATTGAATCGCTTCAGCGGGGCAAAACCTGGTATTCCCCCAACGCCGGGCTGATGGAATTGCGCCGGGCGACCGCGCGGTACCTGAACCGCCGTTTTTCGCTCAATTATGACCCGAAAACCGATATTTTGATGACGGTCGGCGGCAGCGAAGCGATCGATCTTTGCCTGCGCGCCTTACTCAATCCCGGGGACGAAGTGCTGATTCCCTCCCCCAGTTTTGTCTGTTACGAACCGCTTACCGCCATGACGGGCGCCAAACCGGTAATCATTCCCACCGATGCCGATCATGCGTTTCGTCTGACGGCTCAGGCGATCAGCGACGCTATCACCCCCAAAACCAAACTGTTGATTCTGCCTTACCCCAACAACCCGACCGGCGCCATCATGCGGCGCGAACATTTGGAAACCATCGCACAGGTACTGCGCCAAACGGATATTCTGGTGCTCTCGGATGAAATTTACGGTGAGCTGACATACGGGGACGAAGGGCATTGCAGCTTTCCGCAAATCGCCGGCATGCAGGAACGCACCTTGCTGGTCAGCGGGTTTTCCAAGGCCTATGCCATGACCGGCTGGCGCTTGGGATATGTCTGCGGACCGACGCCGATTATGGAACAGGTCATCAAGCTCCATCAGTTTGCCATTATGTGCGCCCCTACCACCGCACAGTACGCGGCGATTGAAGCGCTGGATTACGGGGACGAAGACATCGCACATATGCGGGAAGAATACAACCGGAGGCGGCGCTTGATTGTCAGCGAATTAAACGGCATGGGCCTGACCTGCTTTGACCCTCAGGGCGCGTTTTACGCGTTTCCCTCCATTCAGAGCACCGGATTAAATTCGGAAGAGTTTTGCATGGATCTGCTCAGGGAACAGCGGGTCGCTGTGGTGCCGGGCACCGCTTTCGGCGATTGCGGGGAAGGATTTGTGCGCATTTCTTACTGTTATTCCATCGATCATATCGTGGAAGCGATGAAGCGCATGCGCGTCTTCTTACGCAGCCGCTCACGCTGACACTCCGGATATCCCGAACACAAAAAGAGGCGGAAAACCGTGATTATGCTGAAAGCTCCCGCCAAAATTAATCTCACGCTTTCCGTCACCGGAAAACGCGAGGACGGTTTTCATCTGCTCTCTTCCGTGTTTCAGTCGGTTTCCCTTTGTGATACGGTCTCGCTGGAGCCGGCGGATCACACCACGCTTACCGTGGCGAACGCGCCGCTCCCCACGGATTCCCGAAACACCGCCTACCGCGCGGCTCAGGTGTTTTTTGCGGCCCTCGGCCTTCGGGGGGGCGTGCGCATTGGCCTGACCAAACAAATTCCGAGCGCTGCGGGGCTCGGCGGCGGATCTTCCGATGCGGCGGCGGTTATCCGGGGGTTAAACGCGCTGTACCAAACGCATCTTTCTGCGCAGGCAATGCGCGATCTCGCGCTTTCGGTGGGCGCGGACGTGCCGTTTTGTGTGAGCGGCGGAACCGCTTTGGTGGAAGGCATCGGAGAACACATCACACCGCTTGCGCCCCTGCCCGAATGTTTTATCGTGATTGCCAAGCCCTCCTGCGGCGTACTGACCCGTTCGGCGTATGAGGCGGTAGATAAAGCCGGCATTGCTCCCCACCCGGCAAGCGGGATACTGGCGGCGATCGCGCAACAGGATCTGAACGCCGTGGGAGAAGAACTGTACAACTGCTTTGAACAGGCGCAGGATCTGCCCGAAGTTTCGGCGCTGCTTCAGCGCTTCGCACCGTTTCATCCGCTCGGCTGCCACATGACCGGAAGCGGTTCCGCGGTATTCGCGCTGTTTCGGGATAAAGAATCCGCCGTGCGGTGTGCGCAAAGCCTGAACGATACGCAGCATTTTCTCTGTATGCCTTTGAGCGAGAACCCAAAAACGGTTTGCGCATAAGCAAAAGCGGAGGCGCATGGAAAAATCCGCTCTGTGCTTCGCGAACGACAGTCTTTTGCGGGTTTGCCCCGAATGAAAAATACGCTTGTTTGGAGGTGTATTCCCTTGAGCGCCGCATCCCCTGACGATGCCGATATGAGAGAAATCGTTTCCCATTTTGACATTCCCGGGCAATATGCCGGGTATGAGGAAATTCACTCCGGCATCATTAACCGCACATATTTGGTCCGTTTACAGGACAGCAAGCGGCAACAGAATTGGCGGTATATCTTTCAGCGAATTAATACCCGGGTGTTTCGCGACCCGTACCGCGTGATGGACAACATCATTCACGTGACCGAGCACATCAAGCGTCATCTGCTGGAGGCCAACGGTTCGTATGCGAGGCGCGTGCTTTCCTTTGCCCACGCCAAAGACGGAAAGGCGTATTTCGAAAACCCGGATCTCGGGTTTTGGCGGGCGTATGAATTTGTGGACAACACGGTTGCCTATAATTCCGCCCCCACCAGAGATCATGTCTTTCAGGCGGGAAAGGCCTTTGGGCAGTTTCAGCTGATGCTCACCGATTACGACGCCACCTCGCTGTACGAAACCATCCCGGATTTTCACCATACCGTAAAACGCCTTCAGGCGCTGCACCGCGCCATAGAGGAAAACCGCGCGGGGCGTCTTGCGGAAGTTCGGGCGGAAGCGGATTTTATCCTGTCCCGAGAGGCGGACGCGGGAGTAATACTCAACGCGCTGGCGAGCGGCGCCATTCCGTGGCGCGTCACGCATAACGACACCAAAATCAACAATGTGCTGTTTGACGCCGATTCGGTGGACGCCATATGCGTCATCGATTTGGATACGGTGATGCCGGGATCCTCTTTGTACGATTTCGGGGACGCCATTCGCTCCGGCGCGTGTGCCGCGGCGGAAGATGAGCCCAATCTGGATCTGGTGGAGATGGATTTGGAAAAATTCCGTCTGTTCACCAAGGGTTTCATCAAGGGAACCCACAGCTTACTGACCGAGAACGAACTGGAAATGATGCCGGTCAGCTGTAAAATTATGACATTAGAACTTGCCGCCCGCTTCCTCACCGATTACCTGAACGGCGATGAATACTTTCACATCACCGACAACCGGCAAAATCTCCGGCGTGCCCGCACGCAAATCAAATTGGTCGGGGATATGGAGCAAAAATTGCCGCGTATGCGTGAATTTACCGAGCGGTATGCCGAACAGTACGCCGAGCGGTTTGCCGGTCAGCCGACATTTACCTTGGTATAGTATGTATTTTACGGCAATGAAAATTCGCGTGAATCAATACAATCCCCGCCAAAAAGGGAGTGCCCTCTTTGACGGGGATATATTTGTGCCTATTCAAGTGCCGAAGAATTCTGCTTTCACCGGCATCAACGCGTTACGCGGCATTACACGGCAGAAAGTGTCCCGTTTTGCAGCAAATAGACCCAAAGCACACACCTCGGCGAGGAAACCGCAAGGTGGTGTGCACACACACAATTAAAAACGAGTAAAAACGAGCAGGGTGTTCTGCCGTTAATCCCACTTGATGTCAAGACCCCATTCCGTTCTTGCAATGTTGATCAGGGTGGTGATTTCATCCCTGTTTTCGCGTATGAGTTCATTAATATGCTCTATATACGCGTCATCCATCTCTTCCGTGTTTTCCATTTCCATATCCGTAGTAAACACAGCCATTTCCATCACAGAATTAAAGCCATCATAGAACATCAAGCCAAGACGATAATCCGTAAAGTATTTCGGATAAATATATAGTTCAATGTCTAATCCGCCTCCCGCGATAACATTGCCCTCTTCATCGAGTTCATATACATAACCCTCTGTTTTACCGATACTCACATGGCCTCCGCTGCCCAAATATGCCGGCATCGATAATGAAATGGAATATTCACCCACCTCTTTGGAATACCGAAGAGACTTTCTGCCTTCGTCATCCAAGTAATACGGATTCAGATGCTCCGCGAGCTGATTGTATCTTTGCTGATATCCGAAAAACCAAACCGCGTTCCACACACCGAAAATCAGTAATATGACCAGCAGCAATAATAACAGGCGCTTTACAATTATCCGGCGCGGGGTGTCCTTTAAAGCTTTCATAAATGCACTACCCGTTCCTCCCTGGCAATAATATTGGTGTTGTGCGTGACCAAAACGACGGTTTTTCCGGTGAGATTCATGTGATGAAGGATCTCCATTACCATATCCGCATTTTGCTCATCCAGTGATCCGGTCGGTTCGTCAGCTAAAATGATGTCGCACTTTTTCAGCATCAGACGCGCTAAAGCCAAACGCTGTTGCTCTCCTCCCGACATTTTGTACACTTCGGTATCCTTTTTATCCAAAAGGCCCACTTCAGACAAAACCTGTTCAATGCTCTTTTCCGTTCGGGCTTTCTTTTGGATGATTTGCAGATTTTGCCAAGCGGTTTTCTCTTCGAGCAAAGCAAAATTCTGAAACAAAAATCCCAACTTATACGCAAATAATTCCCGCTTCTTCTTACATTGCCAAATATCTGTTCCGTCTATGACAATAGATCCCGAGTCGGGTTTTTCCAAGCATCCAATCATATTCAATAATGTTGTTTTACCGCAGCCGCTTTCACCGCAAAAAACGACAAAATCACCGGTTTCAACGGTATAATTAAAATCCTGAAACAAAATTTTTTCGTCAAACCGTTTGCATAAATTTTGAATGGCAATCATAAACTGCCTCCTTTGAGAATATGCGCGGTATTCTTATTTTCGGCAACGGTCATCCGGAACAAAATCAGGACGGTATCTATAACAATCGCCCCTAAGCACACCATGCACAAAGTGAGTACGGTAAAAATATGGAACATGGCGGAAAGAATCAATCCGGTGATAAAAGCAATCCCGACCGATATACCGTTCAGCATAATAATGCCGCTGTTTCGCCGAAACAGCGAATAACCCAGAATTTTCTTCAGGGCAATGGTCTTGGAACTGATCATATATTCCATTTGCACAATCACGGATATCAGCATGATGCTTAATATCAACAGAAACAGGCTAATCACCGAATTAATCAGCACGGTACGCAACCGGCTTGCTTTAAACCGATTACACTGACCGACAACCCCGTTATACGACATATCCGCAATGTTCTCGTTTGTTTCTTCGGAAAATGCCGGCATATCCGTTGAAAAAAAGATATTTGCCCAGCTGTCGCCGAATTCGATGCTTTCCGGTTGTTCCATTTGTTTACGAATCATATCGTCGCTTACTCGGCACACCACAATTACCGGATCGGACAGCGTCTCGAATCCAAACGGCAATCCCACCTCGGCCCGCAAATCAAAATACGTCACCTTGGCATGCGCATAATTCCGTACCTCAAAACTGTATTCCTCCAAACCGAAGAAATCCAGAGCAGCGGATAGCGCCGAGAATGCAATATCCTCATCATCAAATCTGCCGGCTTGGCTTTGCGGAATATAAACGACAAACGGTCGATCACTTGCGGACGTAAACTGTGCCGAATCGGAAACAACATACGGTAATGCCGTTTCATTGATGACAATAACCGGGCCTTCATCTAATTCCGCGCGTGATGTCGAAAAAAACACCTTATGCTGCAAATATCCCTCCAAAAACATTTCGGATTTCAATTTTTCGGTACTTTCCATATCCGATTTTATTTCCGGAGTGGGCGTAACCGAAACGGTGGCGTAATCGGTAAGCCGATCGATTGTTTTGTACGTCTTCAAACCGCTTGCGTTTTCGGCAATCAATGTAAAATTGCACGCCAAAGAAATAACCAGCAAAATCAGGGTTATCGCCTTCAGCAAATAGGTGTTGGCCAGCAGTTTTCCGTTAATGTGCGCCCCATAAATAATTTCCTTATAACTGGCCCGAAAAAGGGACAAATACAAACAGGAATTGACAAGATTAAATAAGCAAAACACGAAAAAGACATAATTCAGCTGATACTCAATAAATATTTTGTTTTTCAAAATCAAATACAGCGCCAGAGCGGAAGCAAAATTTACTAAAATATCCGTAAAAATGTTCTTTACCACTATTGCCGACGCAGAGCTGCCCATGGAAAGTTTCAAAAAATCCGATTTTCTGCTGAATTGGATATTCCACCAGGTCATTAAAAGCATAAAACCCGCCAACAGTATCCAAAGCGCATATATCAGATACCCGCTGCCGACCGCAGGCTCTTTATGAATATACGATGTCGCCATTCTGGAATAAATATACTGCCTGATAGAACCGACAGCCTCTTTTGAACCGGTAAAATAATACCGGATCCCGCTGCCTTCGGATATCATGGCTTCAAACGGCCGATAAATGACATTGGTGTCTCCCGAAAAAAAACTGCGGGCATTGCCTTCACAAACATTTTGCCGGGTGACCAGCTGATTCTTCATTTCCTCGTTCGCAAAAATGACAATCTCAGAATGAAAAGCGTCAACATTTCTCCGTTCGAAGGCGAAAACGTTTTCATTATACCTTTCGGTTGCGGCGATAATGGTATCGTAAACTTCCCTGCGATTTTCTGACGCAATCTCGAAGAAGAAAAATTGGTGCGAGAAAGTTTGCAGATAAAACTGATACAGTTCGCTGCTTAAGGTAAAGCACAATAAAAGGGCCATCACGGAAATTATATATTTCACAACTTTCATATTGGCGCCCTCTTAATTTATAGTTATAATATCTGTGATACCATTGCGGCCAAGTATCCGTCAGTCAAAAAAGCGCATAAATCCGCGCCGCAATCAGATTTATGCGCTTCGTATCCGAAAATAAGTTTCACCGCACGAACCTCCTTTGATGGATACCAGGCAAGCTATAATCGCTCTCTCCGCTTCTTATCAAGGCACCGGAATAGAACCATTACCTAGCACAATAATATAATATCATTCTTTCTATGATAAAGCAATAGAGATTAGCACAATTTAATCAAAAATTGGCATAATTGCCATGAGTATACCCGAAAGGACGACATCACTTCACAGCCATTTTATGATTGACTTTTTTGAAAGGGTATGCTAAAATACTGCCCGATGAACACATTGGGATGTAGTCTAGCGGTAGGACAACAGACTTTGACTCTGTGTGTGCAAGTTCGACTCTTGCCATCCCAGCCAAGCGCCGCCCGGGAATTTCTCGGGCGTTTTTTCTTCGCTCTGCCGCCGGATATATTTCTCTCCAAATTTCTCTCTCCAAAGGGGGAAAAGCGGAAAATTCGGTGGCATTTGGCGCCATATTATGGTATACTTTTGTTGCTTATTCAAATTTCAGGAGGGGAACAGTATGTGCACAGCCGTTGTTTACCACACCAAAGACCACTATTTCGGGCGCAATCTCGATTATGAGTTCGCGTATCATCAAACGGTCACGGTCACCCCGAGGAAGTATCCGTTCCACTTTCGCCGCATGGGCGATATGCCGGAGCATTATGCCATGATCGGCATGGCTTTTGTTCAGCAAAACACGCCGCTTTATTACGATGCCGTCAACGAAAAAAGTCTGGGCATGGCAGGTTTGAATTTCCCCGGATACGCGGATTACAAAGCAGAAAATCCTTCGGCAGACAATGTCCCCCCGTTTGAATTTATTCCGTGGATTTTGGGGCAGTGTGCCAATGTCAAAGAAGCTCGGGAAAAACTGGCCCGCATGAATATGCTCAACGAGGATTTCAGCAAGGAACTGCCGGCATCTCCCCTGCATTGGATGATTGCCGACAGACAAGAGTGTATTGTGGCGGAATCGGTAAAAGACGGATTAAAAATCTACGATAATCCGGCGGGCGTGCTGACCAACAGCCCGGATTTTCCGTACCACCTGACCAATCTCACCAATTATATGGCGGTGTCTCCCGCCGACCCGCAAAACCGGTTCGCTCCGGATATTCCGCTTTCCGTTTACAGCCGGGGCATGGGCAGCATGGGACTTCCGGGAGATCTCTCGTCCGCCTCCCGCTTTGTCAAAGCGGCTTTTACCCGCGCCAATTCACTGAGCGGCGATTCCGAATCGGAGAGCGTAAGCCAATTTTTCCATATTTTGGAGTCGGTCGCCCAGCAAAGAGGATGCTGCCGGGTAGAGCACGGTTGGGAATATACCCTGTACAGTGCCTGCTGCAACATGGATACCGGTGTATATTATTACACCACTTATGAAAACAGCCAAATCACCGGCGTGGATATGTACAAAGAAAACATCAACGGAACCGAACTTGCCGCTTACCCCCTGCTGGAAACCCAGAATATTTTGATGCAAAATTAAGGCGCGGTTTTTTCTCCCTTTGGCCGCGCGCCCGTTTCCCGGGGATCTGAACCGCTGCTGTTCCGGTGCCGCAAGACCCCATCGGCACGGCGCCGCGCAAGGGCTAGGTTCTTTTGGTTTCTTTTTCGGCGCCGTTCTTTGCGGCACGACCGTAAAACTTCACAGGTAAAAATTTTGCCGCCGGAACGGGTTTTCCGGCGGCTTTTTCAAAGCGGTTACGAACGGTTCAGCAGACTTATTCTGACGGGAGCGGCGGTATAGAATGACCCAGCGACTACGGTCGGCGCCGCGAGGCCCATCGCGTACCGCGCCGCCCGAACCGGATCGGGAACCGTTTCGATGCGCGCAAACAGACCGGACGCCGACCGCGCCAGTTCATCGGCGGACAGGGCGCGGTCATTTTGGGGCGTACAGCATACGATTCGCCCGAAAAACGGCGCAAGCGCCGCCAGACACGCGCCGGCCGCTTTATCCCGAAGCATACCCAGAACCAATGTGGCGTTCGGCCATTTCAGCGCACGAAGCGTTTCGCAAAGCGCGGCAATCCCGTGCGGATTGTGCGCACCGTCCAGCATCAGAAAAGGTTCGCGGGAGACTACTTCCTGACGGCAGGGAACCGTGACCGGCGAAAGCGCCCGCACAGCCCCGGCCATCCCCGCCTGCCCCCCTATGACCCGAATCACCTGCAACGCGGTGACGGCGTTTTCCGCCTGATGTACCCCAAGTGCGGAAAGCGTGACCGGTTCTCCCTCAAAAGAAAACCGGGTAGAGAGCGAATGCGCATCCACATACGCTTCGGGCATACGGGGAAGGTACACCGTCTGTCCACCCTGCGCGGCGCGCGCCATAATAACTTCCAGCGCATCCGTATCCATGGAGGGCGCGCAGACCACGGGGCAAGGCGGCTTGGCAATGCCCGCTTTGTGTTGTGCGATTTCGCGTACCGTACGGCCCAGGAAAGCGGTATGATCCGGCGCAATCGGCGTGAATACCGCGCAAAGCGGCGCGGGCAGAATATTGGTAGCGTCTTCCGCACCGCCCATTCCGCATTCAATCACGGCGATATCCGCCTGTTCCTCGGCAAAATACAGAAAGCACAGCGAGGTGACAAATTCAAATTCCGAAAGGGGAACCCCGGTATTTTTCACCCGCTCGACGCAGGCGGCAAACCGTTCCCGTGAAACGGGCAATCCGTTTACCGTGACGGTATCGCGAAGCCCGGTGACCGCGGGGGATGTATACACGCCGACCTTTCCCCAACCGGACAGCATGGCGGCAATCATGGCGGCAACGGATCCCTTCCCGTTTGTCCCCGCGATATGCACCGCCGAAAAAGCGTTTTGCGGATTTCCCAGCGCGGCCATTGCCGCGCGCATACGGGAAAGCCCGGGCATAATTCCCGCGCCGCTTCGCGCCTTCAGCTCATTCCTCGCTTCCTCATAAGTCACTGCCGACGCTTCCTTTCGTTTGTCTCGGTAGCCTTATCTTACTCAAAAAAATCCGCCGCGTCAAGATTGCATTTTGGCGCCGGGATTGGTATAATAGAGAAAAACCAACAGACAGGAAGGAACGGGAAAATGGACAGTTTTGCCGAACAAATCGTCCCACAGGATATGGACGTGAAACGAACGGTAATCGTTTGCCTGACGGTGATACTGGCGCTTGCCCTCAACATACTGACGCTGTTTTTCTTCCCGTACGCGGTTATACTCACGCTTGCAGGCGGAGGGTATCTGGCGTGGCGCATCATCGCTTCACAAAGCTGGGAAGTGGAATATTCGGTGACCAACGGGGATATCGATATCGACCGCATTATCGGCAAAAGCCGGCGCAAGCGGCTGGTACAGGTGCGCGGAGAAAAAATCGAAAGTCTTCTGCCCGCCACCCCGCAGCGGGTTTCCGCCGCGTATGACCGGGTGGTCATGGCGGCGCGCTCGGCGCAAAGGGCCACTTGGTGCTTTACCTATCACAGCAAAAAGAACGGAAAAACACTGGTGCTGTTCGAACCGGACGAGGATGTGTGGGATGCGCTTTGCAGCGGCCTTTCCCCGTTGGTGCGCAGAGAAGCCGAAAAGGAAAAACAAGCCTTATGAAAACGATTGTCTTACAGCCGAGCGAAATGAAATTGCCGAATATCGCGGTGGGATGTATGCGCCTGAACCGGCTTTCGCCCGACGAAATCCGCGAATGGGCGGACGCCGCCATGGCCTTGGGCGCCAATTGCTTCGATCACGCGGATTGCTACGGCGACGGGGAATGCGAATCCCTTTTTGCCCGCGCGATGGGTATGAGTCCGTCTCTTCGGGAAAAAATGATTTTGCAGACCAAATGCGGCATTGGCAAAGGGTGTTACGATTTATCCAAAGAACACATCATCCAATCCGTTGAGGGCAGTTTGAAGCGGCTTCAGACGGATTATCTCGATATTCTGCTGCTGCACCGGCCCGACGCCCTGACACAGACGGAGGAAGTCGCGGCGGCGTTTCAGGCCCTTTACGACGCCGGAAAGGTACGGCATTTCGGCGTTTCCAATCACACGCCCATGCAGATTGAACTTTTGCAGCGGGCAATGGATCTTCCGCTGGAAATCAACCAGATTCAATTTTCCCTCGCCCACGCCTATCCTGTCGCGCAGGGAATGAATATGAACAACGTCAACCCCAACGCCTTCGACCGCGACGGCGCAATCATCGATTACTGCCGCTTGCGGCATATCACCGTTCAGGCGTGGTCGCCGCTGCAAACCGGATTTTTCGGCGGGTGCTTTATCGATCATCCGGATTACCCGGAATTAAACCGGGAACTGGATCGCCTGGCGCAATCATACGGCGTGCAAAAAGAATCCATCGCCATGGCTTGGATCACCCGCCATCCGGCAGATATTCAGCCGGTCACCGGAACCGTAACCGTTTCGCGACTGGTGCAGTGCCTTCGCGGTTCGGATATTCCGCTGACACGGGAAGAATGGTATGCGCTGTACCGCGCGGCGGGCAATGCACTGCTTTAACAGACATTTTCCGGTTTCTTCTCCTCCTCACACGGAACCGTTTGCTTTTCCTCAAAGTACATATATCTTTAAGTACATATCTTAAAATAACATATATGTCTTTTGGCAAAAACCTGTTTGCTCACAATCCAGTTTCCGAAAGATACGGCCGGCGAAAGATCTTCCATGATCTTTCGCCGGCCTTTTTAGAACGGATATGTTCTGCGCCGATTATTGATACCGCTGCCTTGCGACATAAGAGGTATGAAGCGCGTGATGCGCTTTTTCGCCTCCGAAACCGTCAAAATAATTTTCGTAGAGTTCTTTAATCACCGGAGACTGATGAGATTTGCGCAGCGTCATGCCGGCGTCCTGATCGTAAAGCGCTTTTGCGCGCAACGCCTTTAAATCGGTGGTGTTGCGCACGGACGCGGGCTGAATGGGCTGACCGCCGCCGTTTACGCATCCGCCCGGGCAGCACATCACTTCCACAAAATGCCACGGAGCCGTGCCGTCTTTAATTTTGGACATCACATAATTGGCGCCGCCGATACCGCTGACCACCGCCACTTTGATATCCATACCGGCGATAGAATAAGTGGCTTCCTTCAAGCTGTCGGTTCCGCGCACTTCGGTGAAATCGACTTTTTCGTTATCTTTTCCGGTGAGCCAGTCGTTGGCGGTGCGCAGCGCCGCTTCCATGACGCCGCCGGTCGCGCCGAAAATTACGCCAGCACCCGTATCCACGCCGAGCGGGTCGTCAAACTCCGCATCCGGCAAATCCTCAAACCGCAGACCGGCGCGCCGAATCATGCGGGCAAGTTCCCGGGTGGTCAGCGCGATATCCACATCGGCAAGCCCGCTTGCCGCCTGATTTTCGCGGCCGACTTCAAATTTCTTCGCGGTGCAGGGCATCACGGAAACCGAAACAATCTTTGCGGGGTCGATGCCCTCTTTTTCGGCGTAATAGGTTTTAATGACCGCGCCCGCCATCTGCTGCGGCGATTTGCAGGTGGAAAGATGATCCAGCTGATCGGGATAATAATATTCCGCAAACTTCACCCATCCGGGCGAACATGATGTAATCATCGGCAGCACGCCGCCGTTTTTCACCCGATCCACAAACTCGTTGGCCTCTTCCACAATGGTGAGATCGGCGGAAAAATCGGTATCGAATACTTTATCGAATCCCAGCGCTTTGAGCGCCGAAACCATTTTTCCTTCCACATTGGTCCCGATAGGCATTCCGAACGCTTCGCCAAGCGTAGCGCGAATGGACGGCGCCGTTTGCACCACCACAAACTTTTCCGGATCCGCCAGCGCGTCCCAAACCTTTGCGGTATCGTCCTTTTCGGTGAGCGCTCCGGTAGGGCAGGCCACGATACACTGCCCACAGGAAACGCAGGGGACGTCGCTCAGCGGTTTTTCAAACGGCGTGCCGATGTGGGTATCGATGCCGCGGTCGTTCGCTCCAATCACATTTACGAACTGCTGACGGCAGGCGGCGACACAGCGGCGGCAAAGCACGCATTTGTTGTTGTCCCGAACCAGATGCGCGGCGGATTCGTCCAATTCGTAATGCGGCCGGAAACCGTCGTATTTGCCGTCGTCCTCCACGCCGTAATCGCGGCAGAGCTTTTGCAATTCGCAATCGGTAGAACGGACACAAGACAGGCACTTCTTTTCGTGCGTCGAAAGCAACAGCTCCAGCGTAGTCTTGCGCGCCTTGCGCACCTTGGGGGTATTGGTCTGCACTTCCATGCCTTCCGAAACGGGATATACGCAGGCGGTCACCATGCCGCGCGCCCCGGTCGCCTCCACCATGCACAGGCGGCACGCGCCGATTTCATTGATTTCCTTCAAATAACAAAGCGTGGGAATTTCTACCCCGGCATAACGCGCCGCTTCCAAAATGGTCGATCCGGCGGGTACGCTGACAGCAATACCGTTGATTTTCACATTGACCGTTTCCATGTCCCAGCGCACTCCTTTCTTATTCTTTGACAATCGCGCCGAATTTGCATTTTTGCATACAGGCGCCGCACTTGATGCATTTGGCGGGATCTATGGTATGCGGCTGCTTGACGGTTCCGCTGATGGCGCCGACCGGACAAACTCTGGCGCACGCGGTGCATCCGCGGCACTTCTCCGGCAATATCTTAATCTGCAGGAGCGATTTGCACACGCCGGCGGGACATTTTTTATCCCTGACATGCGCCACATATTCATCGCGGAAGAAACGCAGCGTGGACAGCACCGGGTTCGGCGCCGTCTGGCCTAAGCCGCAAAGCGAATTTTCTTTGATATATACGCACAGTTCCTCCAAACGGTCCAAATCTTCCATTTCTCCCTGACCGTTGGTGATACGCTCCAAAATTTCCAGCAGCCGCTTTGTCCCGACCCGGCAGGGTGTGCATTTTCCGCAGGATTCGTCTACCGTAAATTCCAGGAAAAACTTCGCGATATCCACCATACAGGTGTCTTCGTCCATGACGATTAAGCCGCCCGAACCCATCATACACCCGATGGCAATTAAATTGTCGTAATCAATCTGGGTATCGATCAGACTGGCCGGAATACATCCGCCGGATGGCCCGCCCGTTTGCGCCGCCTTGAATTTCTTTCCGCCGGGGATTCCGCCGCCGATATCCTCTATGATTTCACGCAGCGTGGTACCCATAGGGATTTCCACCAGGCCGGTATGATTGATTTTTCCGCCCAACGCAAACACTTTGGTTCCCTTGGAGCGCTCGGTACCCATGGACGCAAACCAATCCGCGCCGCGCAGGATAATTTGCGGGATGTTGGCGAAAGTCTCCACGTTATTTTCCACCGTGGGGGATTGGAACAATCCCTTGACCGCCGGATACGGCGGGCGCGGGCGCGGCTCTCCGCGATTGCCCTCAATGGAAGTCATCAGCGCGGTCTCCTCGCCGCAGACGAACGCGCCCGCGCCGAGCCGGATTTCCAAATCAAAATCAAAGCCGGAGCCGAAAATATCTTTCCCCAGTAAGCCGTACTCCCTCGCTTGATCGATGGCAATTTGCAGACGCCGAACGGCAATCGGATACTCCGCGCGCACATACACAAAGCCTTTGGTCGCGCCGATAGCATACCCCGCTATCTCCATGGCCTCAATGACCGAGTGCGGATCACCCTCCAGCACCGAACGATCCATAAACGCGCCCGGATCGCCTTCGTCCGCGTTGCAAACCACATATTTCTGCGGCGCCTTGTTTGCGGCGGTCAGCGACCATTTGCGCCCGGTCGGGAATCCGCCGCCTCCGCGCCCGCGCAGACCCGATTTGGTCACCTCATCGATAACCTGCTGCGGCGTGTACTCCGTCAGGCACTTGCCCAAAGCGGCGTATCCGTCCATGGCGATATACTCGTCGATATTTTCCGGGTTAATCACGCCGCAATTGCGCAGCGCCACGCGAACCTGCTTTTTGTAAAAACCGGTGTCGTTGAGCGAAACGGTGGCGGGAGGTTCTTCTTCGCCGGTATCGTTATACACCAGACGCTCCACCACTCTGCCTTTGAGCAGATGCTCCTCCACAATCTCCGGAACATCCTCCGCCTGTACACGGCTGTAAAACGTGCCGTCCGGGTACACAATCACCACCGGGCCTAAGGCGCATAAACCGAAACAGCCCGTCTGAACCAGCTTGACTTCTTCCGTCAGGCCTTTTTCTTCCAATTGCCGGGTGAAAATTTCCTGCAGCTTATGGCTGCCCGAAGAGGTACAGCCGGTTCCGCCGCAAATGAGAACCTGTGAACGAATCATACGGTTTCCTCCTCCGCTTTAGACGCTTTCACTTCCGATGGTGTATTCCTCCACCACTTTGCCCTCTTTGATGTGCTGGGCGACAATCCGCTTGACCTTATCCGGGTTCAGTTTCACATAAGTGGTCTTTTTGTCCCCTTCAAAAACTTCCGCTACCGGCTCATACTGGCATATGCCGATGCATCCGGTCTGGGTCACCGTTGCCTTGGATGACAACCCCTCGTTGCCGATTTCCTCCACAAAGGCGTTCAGCACCGGGCGGGCCCCCGCCGCGATACCGCAGGTCGCCATACCCACCACCACGCGGATATCGCCCGCTCCTTCGCGGAGTACCACGCGATCCTTCATTTTCTCCCGTAGAGCGGCAAGCTCTGCCAACGATTTCATGACTGCTCTTCCCTTTCTTTCAAAAAGATTTACCTAAAGGCAACACCGCGCAAAGGCCGAGCTTGCGCGCAATGCCTGCCCGAGCGACTTTGCGGCTTTTCCGTCATATAGGACAAAATCCTCGCGAATACACCCGGGTATTCCCCGCGGTTTTTGTTGCATCGGAAAACATCCGCTCTTCGCTTCACAAACAGCAGTCATTGTGCGGTACTGCCTAAAAATATTCTAAACGGTATGCGGGTGAAAAGGGCCGGTAAAAAAGCTGCCTTAGAGAACGCGTAAATGCGGCAGCGGCTGTTTCATCATACCCGAATACCTGAATATCTAAAAGCGCAAATGTCAAGCGCGGTACTGTTCGTATAAATATTCTTCTATCCACCGAAGCACTTCGTATTCGCTCAAAGACACATCCCCCAGCACTTCACGCAGCTCAGCGGTATCCATTTCTACCGTTCGGCCGGGCATTTCATGGCGAAAATGAAAATCAATCTCCGGCGCGCCCTGTATCAGCGTCGTCACGGTGGGAACCATATCCCCAAGAGGGGTGAAATCCAAATGCGTTTTATCGAACGTCGCCGTAACCGCGGTTCCGTGATCGGCGTCTGCGGTGCTGGAAGAGACGGTGACGGTACCGCCCGTCTGTTCCGCCGCCAGTTTTAACAGCGGAACCCCAAGCCCGACTTTCCGGGTGGTTCGGGTGGTGTAAAAAGGATCGGTCACCCGGGCGAGCGTTACTTCGCTCATACCGCAGCCGTTATCCAGAATCTGAAGGGTGAGCGTATTCTCGGTTTCGGTGAGCAAAATCTCAATGCGGGTCGCCCCTGCTTTCACGGAATTCTTGGTGATGTCCAGCACATTGAGCGAAAGCTCTTTCACGCGTCTTCTCCTCCCGTGCGCAATATCTTAAAGAGATTTTCCCTCACCTTGGCGGCGCTGTACGGTTCATCCTCAATCTCTAAAAAACAGCATTTTTCCCGAATATCCCAAAGGTAATGCGCGTCCGATCCGGAAATCAGGCGCTTGCCATGCAGCGCCGGGTACCGCTCGCGGTATTCCGCAAACTTATCGGGATCGTGAATTTCCGCGCAGGAAAACCGGGGTTCCGCCGGAAAATCCCCCAAAACCGCGATAATGCCGTTTGCGGGGCGGTCAATATGCGCGGGATAACAGACGCCGCCGTATTCCCGAACAAAAGACAAAGCATTTTGCACATCGAGCGCGGTGGCGTTCGGAAGAAGATACGGTTCCCTTCCGATTTCCTCATCTTGCCCGTTCATGATAATCTGATCCCCGAAAATATCCGGACGGTTTGGCACCAACATGCGCTTTTCCTGAAGATCACGGTCAAACGCCATCGCGGCGTCAAGCGTTTCAAACAGGCATACCAGATGAATATCTTCGGCCGCGGTCAGCTCCATTCCCGCCACCGGGACGATGCCCTGCTTTTGCGCCGCCTCGAAAAAAGCCGGGCAGTTTTTGGCGGTGTTGTGATCCGTCAGCGCCATAATTTGCAGCCCGCACAGCGTACCCATTCCGGCGATATTGTTCGGCGTCATATCGTTATCCCCACAGGGGGACAGGCAGGAATGCAGATGAAAATCGTAATAATACCGGCTCATTGCGCGCGAAGCGCCTCATAGAGCGCGGCGCAAAGTTCGTATTGCGGCAAGGGAGAACGAAGCAGATTCACCCCGCGCATGCCTGCCGCCTGCACGACAGCCGGTTCCACCGCGACATCCTCCGCCAAAATCACACAGGAAACATCCGAAAGAGACGCCACCGCCACCACATTGATATTGGTCATGATGGTCACCCAAGCCTCGTCCGCTTTTGCCCGGCCCATTACCCAGCTGAGCAAATCGCCCGCGTACCCGCCGGTGACTTCCCTGCCGTCATCCTCCAAAGAAAGAGCCGTCAGATTCAACTCCTGTATCAGCCGGGCAACCGTCATGGTGCTCCCCTCCTGCGCCTGATCTTTCTGTTCTATCCATGAAGGCAGCACCGCACAATAACCGGCTTGCCGCCTTTGTGCGGGATTGCCTTATGTCTTTTGGCGGGATTCTTCCCGCGCCTTTTCCGCTTTCATTTTTTCGTACGCCAAGATAACGCAGTCGTCTTCGCCGGCTTCATCCTTTACGATATCTTCCGCCAAAGCGCGGCAGGTGGGCGCGCCGCACGCGCCGCAATCGAGGCCCGGAAGCCTTTCTTTGATTTTTTGCATCTCGCTCATCATGTGCAGCGATTCCAGCATACTGTCCGCCAAACGCGTGATGGGGCGGCATACCGGCCGGTCGGTGAAGAAAAATTCTTCGGGAATGCCGCTGTCTTCCCCGTCCTGCGGGAAATTCTGAGAAACCGGGAGGTACCGCCGCAGGGTTTGCAGCCTTGCTTTGGCGATAAACGGGTTTTCCACCGCCATCACACCGCCGACACACCCGCCCTCACAGGCGTTTAATTCGATAAATTCCAGCTGAGGCAGTTTTCCGGTTTCGATTTCATCCAGAACATCAATCACGTTTTCGATTCCGTCCGCCGCCAAATAGCTGTCGTTAAACACCGCCGAAGATTCGCCCCCGGACGCCGCCCAGCTGATACCGATCATTCCGGAATGGGAAACCTGCGCGGGGGTGCGGTTCTTTTTCATGACGCCGATCAGGGCAAAATAGATATCCTGCATGGAAACCGCAACGTCTACCCGGCTTTTGTACGAACCGAACCCTTGCGCGATATAACTGACTTTGGCGGGGCACGGGGAAATAAAACAAACCCCGATATCTTCGTCTTTCAGCTCCGGCCGGCGCTCCTTTGCCCGCTTTCTCGCCAGCGCGGCCGCAATCTCCATAGGCGGAAGCATCGGCATAATATGTTCGTACAAAGACGGAAACCGAAGCGCAATCAGCCGCACCACGGCGGGACACGCCGAACTGATCACCGGCTTTAGAATGCCCTCCCGGCGGATATATCTTCTGGTGTAAGCGGATACCAGCTCCGCCGCCGCCGCCACTTCAAACACATCGTCAAAACCGATATCCAAAAGCCCCTGAAGCACATAATCGACATCGTCCAAATCCTCAAACTGACCGTAAAGAGAAGGCGCCGGAAGCGCAATTTTCCACGCGAATTTATCCATGGCGTCCAGTTTGCTGTAGTTGGCCCGTTTGGCCTGATGCGGACACAGCCGAATACACTGGCCGCAGTCGATGCAGCGATCCGCACGAATCACCGCATGCCTGTCGCGAATGCGGATGGCTTCGGTGGGACAGTGCGTCAGGCAGGTGGTACATCCGTTGCATTTGGAAACATCCAGGCACACAGAATGCTCATACCGATTCATGGAGTATAATCCTCAAACCCTCAGAAATTGACGCGCATGGTGATGAGGGTACCCTCACCCACGGTGGAGGAAATGTGCATTTCGTCTGTATACCGCTTCATATTGGGAAGACCCATTCCGGCACCGAAGCCCAGCGAACGCACATTGTCCGGCGCGGTGGAAAACCCTTCCTGCATCGCCTGATTGATATCCGCGATGCCGGGGCCGTGATCCTGCAGGACAATCTCCACGCCCTGCTCATCCACGTTGACGTCCGCCGTGCCGCCCCCCGCGTGAATAACCATGTTGATTTCGCCTTCGTACATGGCAATGGATACCCGCCGGATAATATCGGGGGAAACACCCAGTTCTCTCAGGCTTTTCTTGACCTGAACCGAGGCCTGCCCGGCGGAAGTGAAATTTTCTCCGTCTACATCAAAATGAAGTGTGACCTTTTCACTCATATGCTTTCACCGTGACCCAGTCCGGCCGTATACAGTTTCCCGCACGCCTCGTACATGCGCTTGTCGGTGCTCATCACCACAATGCCCGCATCCTGAGCCAAAGAGAGCATATCCGGCGTGGGGCGCTTGGTGCGCACAAACACAATGCAGATCATATCCATCATCTGGGCGGTTCGGATAACCTGCGGATTGACCAGGCCGGTAAGCAACACCGCCTGATCTTTCACAAAAGCCAGCACATCACTCATCATATCGCTTCCGCAGGCGGAATGAACATCCCGGTCCAAACATTCCTCACCGCACAAAACGGTTGCATCCAGCAATTCCCTGATCCGATGAATGGTCATAATCCGTCTCTCCTCCCCCGGTCAGCGGTATTTCGCAATAATACCCGGGATCGCGTCCGGCGTCAGCCGGCCGTACACATCGTCGTTAATCATCATAACAGGGGCCAGCCCGCACGCACCGACGCAGCGGCAGGCATTTAAAGAAAATTTTCCGTCTTCGGTGCATTCGTCCGCTTCAATGCCCAGTTCTTCGGTAAGTTTATTGAAAATATCGCCGGAGCCCTTCACATAACAAGCGGTACCCAAACAAACCGATACATTATATTCGCCCTTGGGAGAAAGCGAAAACTGCGCATAAAAGGTAGCGACGCCGTATACCTTTTCCACCGGCACGCCCATGCCCTCGGCGATTCTTTCCTGAATCTCAAAAGGCAGATAACCGTAAATTTCCTGCGTTTCCTGCATCACCCGCATCAGGCAGCTCGGGTCATCCCGGTATTTTTCCAGCACCGCCTGAAACTGTTCCTGCTGTTCGGGCGTTTCCTTAAAGGGCAGCGTACTTCTTTTTTTCTGCATACAGCGGTTCCTCCCTCAAATGAAATTGAGTATCAATTGAAATTGAGTATCAATAATATTATACAATATTCCATGAGCGTTTGCAATCGATTTTCGGCAATTTTCCGATTAAATCCGCTCAATAAGATGTTTCAATAAAACGTGGCGACCAGTTCACCGGGCGGCACCGCCTGTACCATGGAGAGCACGGTAAGAACGGGTCCGGGCCGGTTGTATATCGGGTGCGCACGCACTTTGATTTTTGCCCGGACATACACCCACTGTTCGTTTTTCGGCATCGCCCCGTCTTCGCAGGAAGCCGCAAGTCCCGCAAACTGTATATCCTGCACACAGCAGGTCATCACATGCCGCCCCAGCACAAAAAATCCCGGCGGATTGCCCCTGGGCATCGCCACCTGTGCCTTAAAGGCAACGGTTTTCCCATCGTATTTATCGGGTTCTTCCGAAAGATCGCGGTACCACAGCGCGTAATCCCGATCCTCAACGGTCACTACAGGAGCCTGAATATCAAAGGGAAGCGGATCCTCAATGTCGTCGTATTCCACATGCCCGTCGCCGTATTCATACGCGATGTCCGAGCGCCGGCTCAAGCCCCGCACGGTTGTGTGAAACTTTTTTTTGCTCAGATTTTCGGAAAAACGGTTAAACACAACCAAATCGCAGCTGTACAGCTTATCCGAAACCAGCTGCCGCATATTGGCGTTGTACGAAAGAAAGGTCGGCGCATACACAAAGCAAAAATTCTGCGCAATCACCCATTCCCTCGGCAGCGCCCCGTACAGAATATCCAAAGTCCACACGCCGTTATATTCCACCATGACCTTTTGCGGACGATAGGTTTTGCTCCATTCGCGCAACAGGGAATTTTTCAAATCCTCGGGCGAATCCAACGTGACCAGCGATACATTTTTCATATACCCCGGGGATAAATCGTACGGCGTTTCGCCCTCTTCACAGCAAATCAGCAAAATGCGGTCTCCCTCGTTGAATTGAGCATCCGAAAGCGTGTCCTGAATAAAAGTGGTTTTGCCGGCTTCCAAAAACCCGGTAAACAGATAAACGGGAATTTCGTTCATGCATTCTCCCCCGTTCGGGTAAACAGTTCCCGCAAAGCGTCTTTTTGCAAATGGGAGCCGATCACACAAAATCTGCCGGTCACGGCGGCGGATCCGCTGCGGATATCCCGCTCGCCCGGGACATAATCAAAATGCAGCCATTCTCCGTTGTGCCCCTGTACAATCCCCTTTGCCCGAAGAACCTCGCCGTACGCGCCGCCGTCAAGCGCACCAAGCGCCTCCCCCAGCGCATCCGGGTCAAAACGCATGGCGGTTTCCATTCCGAAACTGTCGAACACCTCGTCCGCGTCATGATGGTCGTGCCCGTGTTCATGCCCGTGGCTGTGTTCATGTTCATAGTTGTGCTCATGCTCATGTTTGTGTTCATGGCCGCCGGCCGTCTCGCGGGCAAGTGCGGAAAGCTCGGCCTCAACGGTATCGGTGCGGTGAATGGCGGCGGTCAGCTGTTCGCCGGTCAGCCGATCCCACGGGGTGGTGATGATGGGGGCGTTCGGATTATACCGCCGCAAAAGAGCGCATACCTCTTCTACCGCCTGCGAAATCATCTTATCGGTTCGGCTGAGCACAATACAACCGGCGTGGGAAATTTGATCGAGATAAAATTCGCCGAAATTTTTTAAATACATCCGGCATTTTCCCGCGTCCGCCACCGCAGTAAACCCGGAAAGCACCGCGTCTTCCCTGCCGAGGCTTTGCACCGCCCGAATAACGTCCGAAAGCTTGCCCACCCCAGAAGGTTCGATGAGTATCCGATCCGGGGCAAACCGTTCGATGACTTCCGTCAGCGCTTTGGCAAAATCTCCCACCAGACTGCAGCAAATACATCCGGAATTCATTTCGGTAATTTGGATTCCGGCATCCTGAAGAAATCCTCCGTCTACGGCAATTTCGCCGAATTCGTTCTCGATGAGCACCAATTGCTCCCCGGCATACGCCTGCCGGAGTAATTTTTTTATCAAGGTTGTCTTGCCCGCCCCCAAAAATCCGGAGACGATTTCAATGTTTGTCATAACAGAATAAATGCCCTCTTTTTTGTGTTAAACTTCCGCGCGGCGCAAAAAGTAAACCGGGTTTCCCCTTTGGCCGTACGCAGCCGCCCGTGTCCGCCGCAAAAAGCAAACGGTCACCGGGCAGAATTGCCGGTATTCCCGCGCCGCCTTTGTGCCCGGCGCCATTGCCGAATTCGGCGCAATTAATTTGGCGTAATCACCTCTTCCCCCGCCAAAAAACGGTGGTACTGACGGAAGAACGTTTCGGTATCGGCCAGGCTGACCGCCGTCTGCTCTCCGTCATCCGTCACGCACAGCAGGCGGGAAGCGGTCATCGGATAAAGCGAAACGGTCATCGGATCGCCGCTTGTAAAAGTCACGTTCAGTTCCAGCACCGGCGTGCCCTGCGGCTGCGCATCCGGTTCGGGATCCCCCACCCGGTGAATGCCGATTAATAACTGATACAGCTTGCGAAACGAGGACGTGGGCCAAATCTGTGAACCGGAAGAAACCGTCAGCTGTTCGTCCTTGTCTGTCTTATCCGGAAAATGCTTCAGCGAAAAATCGGTTTCCTGCCCGTTTTCAACCACCGTCACGGTGGAAATATCGGTTATGTCTTTTAAAAAGAGCAGCTTTGAAGCCAGATCAAACGCCGTGGCTTCCGCCCACGGCACGCTTTCCGGGGAAAGCAGGTAAACAATGTCGATGCCGTCCACCAGCGCGTAATAGTTGCCCTCTTCATCGATATTGCCCAGCAGAATCATATGCTCGCGGTCGTTATAATGGGTCAGCGTTTCGGAATCATCGTCGGCAGGGCTTATCACCGAAAGGGTGAAAGACGCGGCGGAAACCGGATCGCTCAAACCGTAACCGTCCAGTTCGGCGGCGCTCGGATGCGCCCGAACCGCTTCGCTGGCTGTCAGTGTCAACATCGCATCGGAAAGTTCGGACATCTGCTGCGAATCGACCGCCCTGCGAAAAGGCGCGGTCATCACAAAAGATGAGACATAAGTCAAATCGGCATACCGGCCTTCGGTATCCGTTTCCACGGCCACAGGCTGTTTGCGCCCGCCTCCGGTCAGCCGAAGGCTCAGCAGCTGCGCCCGGCCCTCGCTGTCGTCCTCATTCACGGTAGGAGCGGCGATCAGGGTTTTGCCCAGCAGCGAAAGTTCGCTGGACAAAATAAACTGCTCCGCCACCCCGCTGTCCGCGATATACACGCCGTCGTTACCCTCAAGAGCGAGATAATATCCGGTTTCATACGGCGTTTGATTCCCAAAATATACCGTGGCTCCGCTGCCGTCGTGGAACACCGCCTTTACCGTCGCCACGGGGGGGTCCAGCCCGTACGCAGAAAGCGGCTGAGGGTCGGTGACTTCGGAAATCGCCTTCAGCGAGGCCAGATTGGTGCACATCGAGCGAATCGCCATAGTATCCATAGGCAAATCCGGGTAACGGTCCACACCCATACTTCCGTCCTCCCGCGGCGAAAGGCGGTATTCGCCGGAAGAAACGGTCACCGTCATTTCGTTCACGGGAGACGCGACCGGTTCCCCTGCGGCGTCTTTATCTTTGCTCAAAAGCACAATATCCTCCGGCGGCGCGGTGGGTTCCGGTTCCTCGCCCGGTCCGCTCAAACCGCCGCCGAAAACGGCAACCGCGGCAACGGCGCCCCCAAGGACCAAAATCGCTGCGGCGCAAATCACCAGCGTGCGAAGCCGGCGGTTCACAAATGCCGCCTCCTCAGAAACACCGCAATCGCAGCGGCAATCATCAGCAGCGGAAGCACAACCACAAAGAGAATCAGCAAAACCACCGGCGTGACGCTGTTGCCGAAATCCAGCGTCTCCGTGTGCAAATCCCGGCTGCTGACCGTAATCACGCTCTCTAACCCCGTCAGCCCGCGAAAAGTATTCAGGAAGCAATCTTCGTTGAAAGCGGAGGAAACGGTCTGCAGCAAGCCGGAATACAAAAACAGTTCGCTGCCGAAGACCAAGACATCGGTTGTATAATAACCGCCGTCGTTGTTGTTGTACACCCGGGACGTGGTATAAGCGGCGCCGATTAAGGGGTAACTCGTTCCCAAATACAGGGATTCCTCCCCGGTGGGGGCGCCCTCCTCCCCGTTCATGGAAGCCAGGCTCTGGAGTTTGGCGGATTCACCGTAAGTCACCAGCGGTATGGTATACGAACTTTTTTCCTTATCGGTATCTCCCAGCAGCGTAAGCTGCCGCGTAAACGGCGTAAGCACCCGTTTCTCGCCCAAATCTCCGGTGAAATCAGTGGCGGCGATGTCTCCGTACACATAGTAAGGGTTGCGGTTATACACATTCATCGCGTCGGTTTCGCAGACAATCGCGTTTTCCACCCGAATGGCGTATGAATCCTCCAAAAACGAAAACAGGTTGGTGCAGGCGGAGCGGTAACCGGTAAAGACCAGCAAATCCCGCTCCCGCTTTCCGCCGTTATCCAGCCATTCGCGCAGCTTCGCCACTTCCTGCGGCGTATAATCCTCACCGGGAGCGACAATTACAAAAATCGAAGTGTCTTCCTGCGGTTCGGCGGAGGCGGTGATATCCAAATTAGTCACTTCACACCCGTTGTTTTCCATAACATCGGTGACGGACTGAATCAGCTCATCCTGCTCGCCGTGACCGGTGAGCACCGCCGCTTTTTTAATGACGTCGGTGGAAACCAAATTCACCTTAGCCGCCACCATCCGTTCCACCTCGGAGGTATATGTGGCGGTATAGGTGTTGTAATCGACATTCTGCGTATACAAATCGTTGATGGTCATGGTCTGCGAGCGATCCCCGCACAAAAACAGAATGGAACCGCTGCCGACATCGTATTCCTCATACCGGCTGGCTAAAGTGGGGTTGTTGTCCAAATCGATGAAACGGTAAGTCAGTTTCCCGTTTGAACGCAGGCGGTATTGCTGAATGGTGTTGTAAAACTGGGAAAGCAGCGTATCGTACACCTCATAACCGGTGGAAGGATTAGAAAACGCGGACTCGCCGGAAAAGATGACGACTTGCACATTCTTGGTTAATCCGGTGGCCAGTTTCACGCTCTCTTCAGAGAGCGTATACATTCCGTCTGACGTCAGATCCAGCGTCAGCGGGAAACGGTTTTCCAAAACATCCGCCAATAAATTGAGCAGCAGTACCGCGACCGTCACCACCACCGCGGAGGCCGCGGCCGTCACCCCGTACCGCGCCCGGCGGGAAACCCGTTTCTTTTTCTTTTTGGTTTTCGTAGCAGCGGCGGGCTCCGAACCCTTTTCGGAGAGCTCCGCCGATTTCTCCGGTTTCTCCGGCTTGGATTGTTCCTCCGGCTCCGGCTGTTCGGCCGGCCCGGCCTGGTTTTCCTGTTTTTCCGGTTCGCCCGGTTCTGTCTGCCGTGAAAATCCCGTTACCGATTCGGCGTTTTCGATTTTTTCGGTTTTCTCCGGCTTTCCGGTTTTTTCGGTTTTACGGCGCATGGTTTCGGCCCCCTTTTCAGGACAATACCGCAAAAAGCATAATATTGCCTTAAGTCCATCTCCTGCGATCGAGCACATGAATCGTCAGGAAGAGGAGCAGCGCCTGCATACTCAAAAAGAAGAAAATATTGTCGTAACTGATGATACCTTTGGTAAATTCGCTGTATCGCGCATACACCGAAAAGAATTCCACCACTTTGAGCATCACATCGCTGGAAGCAAACAGCCCGGAGAGCAAATCCACCCCCATGAGCAGCAGGGAAAACACCATTGTGGCAAAAAAAGCGATAAACTGGCTTTCGGTTAAACTGGAAAACAGCAGCCCCGCCGCAATCACCATGCCCGCAAGCAGCAGCATACCGAGATAATTGCCGATAACGACCATCAAATCCGGCGTAACCTGAGTGGCGATGACGGCGGTGTACACAAAGGTGATGCAAAGCCCCATGGCAAACAGCAGCAGCGCCGCCAGAAATTTGCCGAGTACAATGGCCGTCAGGCTCACGGGCGCGGTGAACAGCGCCTGATCGGTGCGCTGGCGCCTTTCCTCACTGAAGGAGCGCATGGTCAGCACCGGCAAAATAATCAGCACCGTAGCCCACACAAACCAGCTGCTGAACACACCGGAAAGGCTGGCACTGCCGAACATCAGATTCATCACCCCAAACAGCAGCCCGGAAACAAAGAACAGCACCGCCAAAGCGGCGTACCCGATCGGCGTGGTAAAATACGCTTTCCACTCCCGCTTAAATATCGCAATCACAGGGCGTCCCCTCCCGATTTTTTGGCCAGATCTCCCTGCGTCAGCTGCAGGAAAATCTCCTCCAAAGAGAGTTGCTTGGAATAAGAGGCGAGCAGCGGCCAATGCCTGTCGGCCAGGCGGTCAAACAGCGTATACCGCAGCTGCCGCCCCTCACTGACGGTTAACGCGTATTCAAATACGCCCTCTTCCCGCTGAGCGATGGTATCCACCCGCTCCACGCCCGGAATACCGGCAAGCAAAGCGGCCACGCCCGCGCGGGGTCCGGCAACGGTCACCATCATCCGGCGGTCGGAGGAAAACCGGTCGGAAAGCGCCTGAGCGGAATCGTCCGCGACAATATGCCCGCGGTCGATAATCACAATGCGCCCGCACACCGATTCAATCTCCGAAAGAATATGGGAACTTAAAATAACCGTGTGATGTTTCCCCAGTTCCCGAATTAGCGAACGAATTTCGATAATCTGGTTCGGATCCAAGCCGACCGTCGGCTCATCCAGAATCAGCACCGGTGGATCGCCGATCAGCGCCTGCGCCAGCCCTACCCGCTGACGGTATCCTTTGGAAAGATTTTTAATCAGCCGCTTTGCGACCTGATCCACACGAACCTGTTTCATCACCTGCTCTAAGTGCTTTTCCCTCGGCAGCTTGCACTTCTTCAGCGCATAAATAAACCCGAGGTATTCCCAAACCGTCATATCCAAATAAAGGGGCGGCTGTTCCGGAAGATACCCGATGCTCATCTTGGCTTTGTCCGGCTGTTCGAGAATATCGTACCCGTTGACGGTCACGGATCCTTCGGTAGCGGACAGATACCCCGTAATAATATTCATGGTCGTGGATTTTCCGGCGCCGTTCGGACCCAAAAAGCCCAGCACTTCGCCTTCCGCCACCGAAAAGCTCACGCCGTCCAGCGCCCGGTGCTGCCCGTATATTTTGACCAGATTTTCCACTTCGATCAACGCGAATCCCCCCTTTTTTGTTTCGGGTTTCGCCTGAAAAAAACCGCCGCGAACGGCAATTTGTCCGCGGCGGCGTGGCAGGGGCAGAAGGACTTGAACCCTCGGCACGCGGTTTTGGAGACCGCTGCTCTACCAACTGAGCTAT
>CAZMAM010000005.1:0-58021 GCA_964564305.1 uncultured Eubacteriales bacterium | reverse complement strand
AATGCTTTATCGGCGGCAAATGGCACGCGCTCCCGCTGAACGCGACGGTTTTCGCTTATGATAAATACGGAAACGCTGTTACGGATAAAGCTAGTCAGGTTACATGGGATACGCATCTTTCCGATGACGGGATGTTTATCCTTTCCCAGCACAATAAGATTCTCATTCACGGCCTGCCCATCAATCTGCCCTACCGCGTTACAGAGATTCGCAGCAATCAGTTTAAAACACTGGGGTATTTCATCAATAACGATTACAACACGGTGACCGGTTCCGGGGCCACAGGTACCGATGAACAAAGAAAAACATCGGTGGAAAATTATCTGGTACCCCTCACGGAATCCGGAGGAAATTATGCCACAAACTCTTCTTCGGATGAACAAATTAAGAATGCCGCATTCAGCGCAATGACTGAAAAAGACGGAACTACTTCCGCATACTTGCCCAACACCAAGGAATCTGCTCGTTATCTCTGCTCTACATATCAGGAGCAAGACGGCGTCTTTGTGCTCAACCCGTGCTACGATGGGTCGAGCGGCGATGAAGCGGAACAGGTTGCAAGCCCCGAGGAAGCGCTCTCGGCGTACAACGGCAAGACAACATCCGCAGAGGCTCTTCCCAATACCGTAAAGCGCGCCAATTCCATTCAGTTTGTGCATACATACGAACCCGCCCCCGGCGTGCTGGAAGTGCAAAAAACCGTGAACGGCGAGCCCGCCGAAGGCCCCGAATTCGATGGCCGCTTCCAGTTTAATGCCGAATTGATTGACGCGTATGTTGGCGGTAGTGATGTAAACAATGAGACCGCGCTTGCGTCATATGCAGATCTCAACTTTGAGCCCGCCGTCAACGATTCGGACAGCATCGCCCGCTTTACCGGTGTGTCCTATACACAGGCAGGGTCTTATCTCTATGAGATTTCGGAATTCGATCCGGGCAACGATACCCAGTATACCTACTCCAAGACAATATACTACGCGGTGGTGCAGGTGACCGCTTCAGAACAATCCGGCCAATTCGACACCATCGTGACCTATTATGACAGTGGCACCCAAGAACCGCAAATAGGGGATTCTTATAACCAAAATGCAAGCATATGGCCCTGTTGCGGAGAAAAAATTGTAAATGATCAAAACGGTAACAGGCCCGTTATCAACAACCTCAAAGGCGTGCATCGAACAAACGTCTCCTTTACCAAAACCGATACTTCCCAGAAACCTCTTCCCGGCGCGGAATTCACGCTCTTCACAGATGAAGGGTGCACAGACGACCATATCGGCAAATCCGTTAAAGATGCCGAAAAATCAGGCGATGTGGTCAGCAGCAGCGATGCCTCACAATTTGCTAATCCGGTGACTTCAGCGGCATCTACAGGTGAAGTGACCTTTAAAGATTTGGATTACAAAGAAGGCGGCACGGTAGAGGTCGGAGATATTCTCGCCGCGGATGTGGTGATTCGCTCTATTCCGCAAGGGCAAACATTAAAAAGCATCAGCGGTGTGATTACGTATGATTCATCGCAGCTGCAGTTGGATTCCCGCTTTGTCGACAACCCGCAGCAAGAGGCGTTAACGGTTCCCGAGGCAAGGATCGATTATATCGGCGATATTGCTAAGGGTACGTTCGGTTATACCGTGTATTTTACCAAGGGATTAACGGCGGATGCATTAGCCGAATACCCGAACGGCCTTACGGTCGCCCGCTTTACCTTCACATCGGTCAATTTTTCAGGCTCTGCTTCAGTGGCTGTCACACAAGAAATAACCATGATGCTTGACGGTAGTGGCGGGATGGCATCCGATGTTTCCGCTTACGGAAAATCCTATGTCCCAACGGTATACTATTTCAAAGAAACCGAGGCTCCCGCCGGGTATTCGCCGCTTACCGGAACATTCCGCGTGAGTATTTATTCCGACGGCACCTATACCATTCAATACTGCGCCGCCGATCCCGCAGCGCCTGATAAAACGTGGGAAGATGCGCATGCGGGGATAATAGAAAAAGATGCGAGTACCGGCACGGTTTTCGTGATGAACACCGCCTCCGCCAAGCCGCCGTTTGTGGGCGGCACGGGAACGCATTTGCTTCGCATTGCCGGCTGGCTGGCGCTGGCGGTTTGCGCCGCCGGGTGCGCCGCCATGGTGGTTTTGGCCGCACGAAGCGCCAAAAGGCGGTAAATTTAATCGCACAGCGTAAATAAGGCAAAAAGAAAACGGCTTTTCAAAGGTTGGTTCATACCTTCGAAGAGCCGTTTTTTTGGTTTGCTTATATTCAGATTCGCGGCTGTGTATACCGGTGCCTCGCTCGCGTTTTCCGGCTTTGGGCCGGTTTGGCTTTTTTGGTTTATTTTGCGGAGGATTCGGCCAGCAGCCGCTGCTTTTCGTCCCATAAGCTTTGGGAAAGATCCACATAGTAGGTGTGCGGGTGTTCAAATCGCTTCACTTCATCCCAAAGGGTTTCAAGCTGCGCCGCGCAAAAATCCCGGATATCGCCAAGCTTGGGGCTTCGGTACACCCGTTTGCCGTGTTTTACCATGGGTTTTAAGAGCTCCACGGCGTGAAAATCGCGCACCGTTTTGCGTTTCCACAGGTGATCCGGGTCAAACAGTTCATAGGGTTCGGCGCTGTCTATCGTTTCGCTGTGCAAAGTAATCACATCCGCAATCGCCTTGTCGCTCGCGTTATCGTACAGCCGCCAGACTTTTTTAAAACACGGATTCGTGATTTTCGTCACGTTTTCGCTGATTTTGATTCTCGGCACAATCTCCCCGTTTTCTTCCACGGCGGCGAGTTTATACACCCCGCCGAAAACCGGGTCGGAAGCGGCGGTGATTAGCCGCTCGCCCACGCCGAAACTGTCCACGCACGCGCCCTGATGAATCATATCCGCAATGAGGGTTTCATCCAGCGCGTTGGAGGCGGTGATTCGGCAGTCCTCAAACCCCGCCTCGTCCAGCATCTGCCGCGCTTTGCGGGAAAGATAGGTGACGTCGCCCGAATCGATGCGAATGCCCTTGGGTCGAAAGCCCATCGGCGCCAGCGTTTCTCGGAATACCCGAATGGCGTTGGGCAATCCGCTGTGCAAAACATCGTAGGTGTCCACCAGCAGGGTGCAGTTGTTCGGGTAAATCTTCGCGTAATGCTCAAACGCCTCCCGCTCGGAATCAAACAGCTGTACCCACGAGTGCGCCATGGTGCCCATCACCGGGATGCCCAGTTCGCTGCCCGCAAGCGCGCATGCGGTTCCGGCGCACCCGCCGATATACGCGGCGCGCGCTCCGTAAACGGCGCCGTCGTACCCCTGCGCGCGGCGGGAACCGAATTCCATCACCGCCCGGCCCTGCGCGGCGCGGACAATGCGGTTGGCCTTGGTGGCGATCAGCGATTGGTGGTTGATGGAAAGCAAAATCATCGTTTCCACAAATTGTGCCTGTATCGCGGGGCCGCGCACCGTGACCACCGGCTCATAGGGGAAGATTGGCGTGCCTTCCTCAGCCGCCCACACATCGCAGCAAAACCGGAAATGTTCGATATATTGCAAAAATTCCTCGCAAAACAGCCCCAGCGAACGCAAATAATCGATATCCTCCCGCGTAAAGTGCAGCGAATCGAAATAATCCAGCATCTGCTCCACGCCCGCCATTATGGCAAACCCGCCGTCGTCCGGTATTTTGCGGAAAAACATATCAAAATACGTGATGCGCTCGGCAAGCCCGCTTTGCAAATATCCGTTCGCCATCGTGATTTCGTAAAAATCCGTGAGCATGCTCAAATGATTGCGATCCATACGCTTTCGTCCCCTTTTCGCAGCGCAGAAACTGCGCATAATTTCTTCTTGGGCCGTATTTTCCCGTTCCGTTTCCGCCGTTTCGCGCTTTTTCATTGGTTTTGCGGCAAATGTATTATACCCTTGTTGGCCCGCCATTGCAAGCGCCCGGGGCATTTTCCGGCGTCATCTTTCTCGCGCTCTGTTCAGCATTTTTCGCTCTTTGCCGCGCCCGCCGCAATATTTTGCCATACGCCGCGCATTACGCCGCAACGGGGCCTTTACAAAAATCGTTTTTCAAAGTTTCTTCTAATGTTCTCAAATGCAAGAATAAATGCATAGAAGCCGTTCAAACGCTCCCGCTTTGAAAATTTCGCCCGGTTGCGGCAAAAATTTTCCGATATGCCTTGACATCGCGCGGCAAAAAGGGTATAATACGGCCTAAGGCTAAAGCCGATGAAATCTATCTGTTTTATATCATTTATAAACGCGCCAAGGCAACACCGCATAAAGATTGTCGTTCAGCAAGCGGCGGGCGGATTTTTCGCACGATTGGACAAACGGCGCGTTTTCGGCTATAATAGCCGCAGAACCATATTGAGGGAGGAAACTCAAATGTCGGATATTCGCGATTTTCACAACTGGAGTTTTGAAACCAAGCAGCTTCATGTCGGGCAGGAACAGGCGGATCCGGTGACAGACGCGCGTGCGGTTCCGATTTATGCCACCACTTCGTATGTCTTTCACAATTCGCAGCACGCCGCCGACCGGTTCGGCCTTCGGGACGCCGGAAACATTTACGGCCGGCTCACCAACCCGACGCAGGATATTTTCGAGCAGCGCATCGCGGCGCTGGAAGGCGGGGTGGCGGCGCTGGCAACCGCGTCCGGCGCGGCGGCGATTCAGTATACCGTCACGGCGCTGGCCAAGAGCGGGGAACACATTGTCGCCGCCAAAACCATCTACGGAGGAACGTACAATTTACTGGCGCACACCCTCCCGCTGACATCCGGCGTTACCGCCACGTTTGTGGACCCGGATGTAGAGGGTTCGTTTGAAGCGGCCATTCAGCCCAATACCAAGGCAATTTTTGTGGAAACGCTGGGCAACCCGAATTCCAACGTCATCGATATCGAAGCCGTGGCGCAAGTCGCGCACAAACACGGGTTGCCGCTGGTGATTGATTCCACTTTTGCCACGCCTTATCTGATTCGCCCATTGGAGCACGGCGCGGACATTGTGGTGCATTCCGCCACCAAATTTATCGGCGGGCACGGAACCGCCATCGGCGGGGTCATTGTGGACGGCGGCAAGTTTGATTGGGACGCGTCCGGCCGGTATCCGTGGATTTCCGAACCGAATCCCAGTTATCACGGGGTCGCTTTCTCCAAAGCGGTGGGCGCCGCGGCGTTTGCCACATATATCCGCGCCATCCTGCTTCGCGATACCGGCGCTACTCTTTCGCCGTTTCACGCGTTTTTGTTCCTGCAGGGGCTGGAAACGCTCTCAATCCGCGTAGAGCGGCACGTGCAAAATGCGCTGAAGATTGTCGATTATTTGGCCAATCATCCGCAGGTGGAAGCGGTGCATCACCCCTCTTTGCCCTCCGAACCGAGCCACGCCGTGTACGAGCGGTATTTCCCGCAGGGCGCCGGTTCCATCTTTACGTTCGAGATTAAGGGCGATGCCGCCACAGCGCAAAAATTTATCGATAATTTGGCCATCTTCTCCCTGCTCGCCAATGTGGCGGATGTGAAATCGCTGGTGATTCACCCTGCCAGCACCACCCACTCACAGCTCACGGAAGAGGAATTGCTGGATCAGGGCATCAAACCGAACACCGTTCGCCTTTCCGTAGGTATCGAGAATGTCAACGATTTAATCGCAGCCTTAGATACCGCTTTCGCGGCGGTGGAGTAACCGGCCCCAAAAACAGAAACATCCGGGCCGGAAAAGTGCAAAGAAAACGGGCAGGGGAGCGCTGGAACCCCTGCCCTTCATTTTGCCCGTTTTTTGGCGTTTTGTTCCGCGAGTTTTCCCGTGTTGTGCGCCTTTTTGCGTTTTTTCGCCGGTTCGTTTGGGTTTTTCGGGTTTATCCTTGGTGCCTGTTATTCCTGCCCGGTTTTCCGCGCCGAACTCAGTCTGGCGCGTCGGGGGCATCGGTTTTCGGCAATTTTTTAAAGTAATATACGGCAAAGGGAATCGTCAGCGGCAAAGAGAGCAGCAGAGAAAGCGGCTGCGCCTCCTGTATGCCGGCAAGGCCGCGAAAATGTGAAAGGAGCATCAGCGAGGGGATAAACAGCAATCCGCTTCGTATGGCGGAAAGCACGGTGGCGCCCAGCCGTTTTCCGGTGCTTTGGTACAGCATTTCGGTGGTCATGCACACCGGCAGCGCGAGGTTGGCGATGGCCTGAAGCCGAAGGGCGCGGGTGCCCACGGCAATCACCGCCGGATCGTCCCGAAAAATACCGATGAGCCCGTCGGAAAAAACAATCAGCAGCACGCACCCCGCGGCGATAATACCCTGTGCCGTCAGCAGCGTAAACCGGTACCCTTTGCGCACCCGGGAATACTTTCCCGCGCCGTAATTAAACGCCGAAACCGGCTGGAATCCCTGCCCCACGCCGAGCGCGACGGAAAACGCGAAGAAGATAATCCGGCTCACAATGCTCATGCCCGCCACGGCGGCGTCCCCGTACACTTTGCACTGCGCGTTGAGCATCACGGTGGTTACGCTGTTTAAACCCTGTCGCAGCAGGCTGGGAAATCCGGTCGCGATTAAGTTGCCGTATGTTCTCATTCCGGCCTTTGCGGCCATCTTCAGCGAGAGGCGGGATTGGGTTTTTCCGGTCAGGAACATCGCAATCAGGATAACCCAGCTTATCCCTTGGCTCAGGGCGGTGGAAATGCCCGCGCCCGCAATCCCCAGGCGGCACCCGAACATCAGGATGGGATCGCCGATCATATTGAGCACGGCGCCGGTCATCAGCCCGGCCATGCCCAAAGCCGCTTTGCCCTCGTAACGCAAAATGTTGTTCAGCGTAAGGCTGCTGCTCATCAGCGGTGCGGCGAGCAAAATATAAGTGATATAGGTTTTGGCAAACGGCGCGATGGTTTCGGTGCTGCCCAGCAGCATCACAATTTCATCCAGCCAGATAAACCCCGCCGCCGAAACCAGTATGCCGCCCAAAAACGAGGCAAAAAACCCGGCGGAGGCGTTTTTGGAGGCGGTTTCTTTATCCTGCCCGCCCAGAGCGCGGGAAAGGATGCTGCCCGCTCCCTGCCCGAACAGAAAGCCGAACGCCTGAATGATGGTCATAAACCCGAACACAATGCCCACCGCGCCGCTGGCGCTGGTGCCCAGCTGCCCCACAAACGCGGTGTCCGCGAGATTGTAGATGTTGTTAATGAGCATGGAAAGAATGCTGGGCGCCGCAAGCCCCGGTATCAGCCGGGCAATCGGTGTGCGCACCATTTTTTCGTATTGTGTCGGCGCCGGCTTGTCTGGTTTTTTCCGCGCCTTTTTCCCGGCTGTTTTTGGTCCGTTCGATGTGTTTTTGCGCTTCGGTGAAGGCTTTTCCCGCCGGATCAAGACTTCATCTTTTCCTTTCGGTGTTTCTTCGCGCCCGTTCACGGCGCTTTTCTTCTCCGTGTTTTGCAACCGATTTCCCTTCTTTGCCTCATTATTATATCGATTGCCGCAAAGAAAATCAAGGCGCGGCCGGCCGGGAAATTCGCGCTTTTTTTTCATTTTTCCCGTTTTGCCCAAAAGCGCGGGAATTTTTTTTTTAAAATTGGGCTTGACAACCCGGCCGTATGTGATTATAATACATACATAGCAGATAGGTTTCGTATGAAAACATTTTTTCCGAAAGGAGTCGGTAAACAATGAAAGTATACGAAAATCTGACCGATCTTATTGGAGGTACTCCGCTGTTAAAGCTGACCCGCTACGAAGCGTCTCACGGGCTTTTGGCCCCGGTGTACGGCAAGCTGGAGTATTTCAATCCCGCCGGCAGCGTGAAAGACCGTATTGCCCGCGCCATGATTGACGACGCGGAAGAAAAGGGCCTTTTAAAGAAGGATTCCGTGATTATTGAACCCACCAGCGGCAATACCGGGATCGGTCTTGCGGCGGTCGCGGCGGCGCGCGGGTATAAAATTATCCTCACCATGCCGGAGACCATGAGCGTGGAGCGGCGCAATTTGCTCAAAGCGTACGGCGCTCAGCTGGTGCTGACAGACGGCGCCAAGGGCATGAAGGGCGCTATCGCAAAAGCGCAGGAACTGGCCGAAGAAACCCCGAACAGCTTTGTTCCCAGCCAGTTTACCAATCCGGCCAACCCCGCCATTCATCGCGCCACAACCGGCCCGGAAATTTGGCAGGATACCGACGGCAAAGTGGATATCTTTGTTTCCGGGGTCGGAACGGGCGGAACCGTCACCGGCGCAGGCGAATACCTCAAGAGCCAAAATCCCGATATCCGTGTGGTCGCCGTGGAGCCGGCGGGTTCACCGGTGCTTTCGAAGGGAACGCCCGGCCCGCACAAGATTCAGGGAATCGGCGCCGGTTTTGTGCCCGATACGCTCAATACTTCTATTTACGATGAAATCATCACCGTGGAAAACGAAGAAGCCTTCGAAACCGGCCGCACGCTGGCGAGGGAAGAGGGCCTGCTGGTCGGCATTTCCTCCGGAGCCGCCGTTTTTGCCGCGGCAAAGCTGGCCAAGCGCCCCGAAAACGAGGGCAAGCTGATTGTCGCTCTTCTGCCGGATACCGGCGAACGGTATCTTTCTACCCCGATGTTTGCGGAATAAATCCGGGCAGCCCGGGCGGTTTCGCCAAATTTTTCCGCAAAACCCTGTCTGTTCTTTCTCTCTTCAAAAGAAGTGAAAACCTGCGGCGCTTCGGTTATTGAGGCGCCGCAGGTTTTCGTAAGATTTATTTTTTATGTTATGCGTCGGCCGGGCTGTTTTGCCATGCGAAAAGCTTTAGTGGGTCAGCACAAACATGGCGATGAACAGCGCGCAGATGATGTAGGTTCCGATGGGGATTTCCTTCACTTTGCCGGAGCAAAGCTTAATCAGCATAAACGAGAGCAGCCCTAAGCCAATGCCGTAGCTGATGTTGTAGGTAAAGGGCATCATCGCCATGGTCAGGAAAGCTGGGACAGCCGCCGAAGCGTCGTTCCAGTCCACATTTTTCAGGCTGCCGATCATCAAAACGCCCACGTAAATCAGCGCGGCGGCGGTGGCGCAGGAAGGAATCATCTGTGCCAGCGGGGTTAAGAACATCGCGATAAAGAACAGGCCGGCGGTGACCAAAGAGGAAAGGCCGGTTCTGCCGCCTTCCGCAACGCCGGCGGAAGATTCCACATAAGTGGTGACGGTGGAGGTACCGCAGATGGCGCCTGTGGTGGTGGCAATGGCGTCGGCCAGCATGGCGCGGTTCATGCGCGGCACGTTGCCGTCTTTATCCAGCATATTGCCTCTGGCGCACGCGCCGTACAGGGTACCCATGGTGTCGAACATATCCACAATACAGAAGGCCAGCGCCGTGGTCACGAACGCTAAGACCAGGCTGGCGGTGGAGTGATTGGCAAGATATCCGGAGAAATCGAATCCTTCCGTAAAGACTTTGCCGAACGATTCCGTGCCGAACTGTTTAAACGCTTCAAACGGATTGGTCAGTGTCAGGCCAGCATTGAAACCGGGAATCGTGGCAAAACCCAAAATATAATAGAGAACCGCCCCGCCGATGATGCTGAACAGGATGGCCCCCTTGATTTTCTTATGTGAAAGAACAGTAATGGCAATCAGGGTGATAAACGCCACCACGATCGGCATAACGGCCTCCCAGCTGAAATTTTCCGAAAGGACATTAAAAGAATGCAGATTGACCAGCGTGGAATCGTCGTTGACAACCAACTGGACATTCTGCAACCCGACAAAAGCGATGAACAAACCGATACCGGCGGGAATGGCGGCTTTTACCGCAGCGGGAATCGCATCGAAAATCAATTTTCTCAGGCCGGTGACCGTTAGCAGGATGAACAAAAGCCCGTCTACCAGTACAAATACCAGCGCGTTCGCGTAAGTAAATCCCAGCCCGAGACAGACGGTGTACACAAAAAAGGCATTTAAGCCCATGCCGGACGCTTGCGCGAGCGGAAGATTGGCCAGCAGGCCGATCAGCACCGTGCCAATGACCGCAGAAAGAGCGGTGGCAATATAGATCGCGCCGTAGCTGACGCCGAGATCCGTAAACATCCCGGGGTTGACCATCAGGATGTACGCCATCGCCATGAAAGTGGTTACGCCGGCGAAGACTTCCGTCCGCACCGTGGAGCCGCTTTCGCGTATCTTAAAAAACTTCTCCACTACCGATCCCTCCATGATTCATTTCCCGCATTGCGGGTCTTTTTCATTTTATCACTTTCCCGTTTTCCCGTCAATTGTTTTGCGAATTTTCCCGCGCCTTTTCCGAATCGGCAGGGAAATACGGTTCATTTTTCCGGCCGAATGATTGACAAACCCGAAAAACGGCATTATAATACTTTTGTTCCCGATTTAAGGCAATACCGTTGTTTGGCAATGCCGCGTAAAGATTCTCGCGCACATGGGCAGGCCTTGCGCGGTAGCCGGTTTTTGTGCGGTGTTGCCTTAAAGAAAATCGTGGGGAAGGGAAGGAAAAATCGTGACCGTAACCAAAGACAGCTTAATCGGCGATGTGCTCGATGCCGATCGCAGCACGGCGGTTTATTTCATGGAAATGGGGATGCACTGCTTGGGCTGCCCGTCTTCCAGAGGAGAAACCATTGAAGAGGCGTGCGCGGTGCACGGCATTCCCACCGAGGAATTGATTGAAAAAATCAACGCGCACTTGGCAAGCTGACGTTCTTCAAGGGGTAAAGGGCGCTTCCCGCTTACGGCGAAGTGCCTTTTTTCACGGTTAGCACTTTTTCGGTATATTTTCATGATGTCTTGAGCCATTTCCGAAACGAAACAAACGGCTTTTATGCGTTTGTTTGGTTCAGCATATATCAGCACATATTTTTAAAGCGGGTGTTTGCTTGGAAGTGCTCCGGTTCCGGTTTTGGGCAGGTGATTCGTTATGCCGAATCGGCGTTTAATGACATTGGCCGCCATGGTGCCCGAGGGAAAGGCAGCGGCGGATATCGGCACGGATCATGCCCTTTTGCCGGTTTACCTGATCCGGCAGGGCAAGGCGCCTTTTGTGATTGCTTCCGATATTCGGGAAGGCCCGTTGGAGGCGGCGCGGCGCACGGTAGCCAAAGCGGGGCTTACGGGGCAGATTGAAATTCGATTGGGATCCGGGCTTTCCGTTTTGCGTCCGGGCGAAGTGGGCAGCATTATTCTGGCCGGAATGGGCGGCGAATCGATTATCGGGATATTGCGGCAGGCGCCGTGGATTCAATCCCGTGATGTTGCGCTGCTGCTTCAGCCGATGACCAAGGCGGTGGAATTGCGGCGGTGGCTGCTGACACACGGGTTTGTGCTTGAGCAGGAGCATGCGGTGGAAGAAGGCCGCCGCATCTACGCGGTGATGCGTGCGCGCTTTGCCGGCGCGCCTCCGGTTACGGATGAACTTGCTTATTATATTGGCGGTCTTTCGCCTACGGAGGGCAGAAAGCTTTTTTTGCGTCAGGCGGCGCATTTACGCCGAAAAGCCATGGGGGAAGATGCGCAAAGCCGGGCGGCGCTGCTTGCGCTTGCCGGGCGATTGGAGGAACGGTCATGACGGTACGGGACATCGTAAACGATTTGGAAACGGGCTTTCCCGCTTCTTTGGCGGAATCGTGGGATAATGTCGGACTGCTGTGCGGAGACGCTCAGGCAGAAGTCAGTGCGGTTGTCGTGGCGCTGGATGCGACCGCGCGCTCCGTCGCGTTTGCCAAGGAACACGGCGCACAGCTGCTGGTGGTGCATCATCCGGTGATTTTTCACCCGCTCTCCGCCCTGACTCCCGCCGAACCCGCTTATTTGGCCGTGCAAAACGGTATTGCCGTTTTTTGCGCACACACCAATCTGGACGCCGCTCCCGGCGGGGTGAACGATTCTCTGGCGCTGGCGCTGGAACTGACTGAGGCGATTCCCACCGGCAAATTCACCCGTTTTGGGCGTTTGCCGTATCGCATGGATCCGCCGGTTTTTGCCAAATGGGTGGCGGGCCATCTGCACACCGATGTGCAAATGCGCGCGGGAATCGAACCGGTGCGCACGGTCTGTCTGTGCAGCGGAGCGGGCGGCGACGCGCTTGCCTCCTGCACGGCAGACGCTTTTGTCACTGGGGAAATGAAACATCATGAATGGCTTTCCGTTCCGCCTCGCGTGACGGCGGTCGCCGCCGGCCATTTTGCCACCGAGGCGGTGGTGATTGATCCGCTGGTCAGGCGGCTTTCCCGCCGCTTTTGGGAACTAACGGTGATTCCTTTTCGGGACGATCCGCCTTATATCACCGTGACGCAATCGTGACGCAATGTGATGCAATAAAGAATTATAGAGACGCAGTCAATGCAATAATAGAGATATATTCGGAAATATAACGGCAAAGTGCCCAAGTAAAAGCATTTGGGTGCCGGATTTGGAAAAACGGGAACGCTAAACGGGATATCTGGAGGGCGGGAAATCGGGCAAAGGCCCAAAAGAACCAAAGAACAGACTTTTAAGGCAGCACCGCACAATGATTGTGCGTCAGATGCGCCGTCAGATTTTTCGTCAGATGAAACATAAAGCGCAGGGAATACTTTGTGTATTTCCGAGCATTTTTGTAATATATAACGGAAAATATGCAAGCAGATAACGTGCAAAGCCGTTAGGCGGTCATTGTGCGGTGTTGCCTTAAGGGAAACAGGGGTACAGAATTTATGGCGTTGGATGGCGGAATGCTTCGTTGCCTCGCGGAGGAGCTGCGCAAAGATTTAATCGGCGCTCGGGCGGATAAGATTTATCAGCCGTCCCGGGATGAGCTGGTCATACATTTTCGCGGAAAAAGCGGCGCCAAAAAGCTGTATTTTTCTGCCAAGGGGCAGTCGCCTCGGGTGCATTTTATATCCCGCCCGCTGGAAAATCCGCCCGCTCCGCCGATGTTTTGTATGCTGCTGCGCAAGCATCTTTCCGGAGGGGTGCTCACCGGCATTCGCCAAGACGGCTTGGAACGGGTGCTCTCACTTGATTTTCGCTGCTTGAATGAATTGGGCGATACGGTTGTCTGTTCCTTGATTTGTGAGATGACCGGGCGCAACAGCAATATTTTGCTGGTGGGGGCAAACGGAAAAGTGACCGATGCCATTCACCGGGTGAACGCGGCGGATTGCGCGGCGCGCCCCGTGGTACCGGGGATTACCTATACGCCGCTGCCGCCGCTTCCCGAAAGACTTTCCCCGCTTGAGGCGGATGGGCGCACGGTTGCCGATGCCGCAAGGCGGCGCGGAGGAGAGCTTTCCGATGCGCTTTTGAAAGTGACGCAGGGATTTTCGCCTTTGTACTGCCGGGAAATCGCGCATTTGGCGCTTCGCGGAAAGAGTTTACCCTGTGAATCCATGAATGAGGAACAGTGGGAGAGAACTGCTTTTTTTATCGACCGTTTTGCCGAAACGCTGCGCACGGGCGAGCGGCGGCAGCCGGTATTGCTGCGGGATACACGCGGCAATCCGCTGGCGATGGCATACACCGTTATCACGCAATACGGGCTTTCGGCGATCGCGTACGAAATGCCCGATTTTTCCGCTTTGGTCGAGGCGTTTTACGCACAACAGGATCGCGTGGAACGTCTGCGTCGGCGCAGCCGGGATATTCTCAAAGTTCTGGTCACCGCGTCCGCCCGCGTGGAGCGCAAATTACAGCGGCAGCGGGAGGAACTGGCTGCGTCCGGCAAGCGGGATACCTACCGGCTGTACGGGGACTTGCTGATCGGTGCCGGGCAGAGCATTCCCCCCGGCGCCGAGAGCGCCGATCTGGTGAATTATTACGACCCGCAGGGAGAGCGTGTCACCGTGCCTTTGGATCCGGCGCTCAGCGCTTCCCGAAACGCGCAGTGTTATTACAAAGCCTACCGAAAGGCCGCTGTCGCGCAGCAAAAACTCACGGAGCAAATCCGCGCGGGAGAAGAGGAGCAGCGGTATCTCGATTCGGTATTGGATGCTCTCTCCCGTGCGCAGACAACGGAGGAAATGAATGAAATCCGCCGGGAACTCGCGCAAGGCGGATATATTCGCACATCCGCTCCGGGCGCCAAAGCCCCTTTGCCGCTTGCGCCCATGCGCTTTCTCGCTTCGGACGGGACTTTGATTTTGGTGGGGCGCAACAATGTGCAAAACGATGCCCTGACGCTGAAAACGGCCAAGGGCAGCGATATTTGGCTGCACACGAAAGACATTCCCGGTGCGCATGTCATCGTTCGCCTGGGCGGAAACGGGATTGCCGATGAAACCCTGCATCAGGCGGCGGTGCTCGCCGCCACTTATTCCAAAGCGGCAGCTTCGTCCCGTGTCCCGGTGGATTACACATTGGCCCGGTATGTGCATAAACCGTCCGGCGCAAGGCCGGGCATGGTCATTTATGACCATCAGCGTACGTTGTTTGTCGTTCCGGATGAGGCGCTGGCCAATCGCTTGCGTGCGGCTGCCGAAACCGAACCGAAGCCGTAATGGGTTTGAACCGATTTGTATTACCTGTTTGTCTCGATTTTACGCTTGACCGCTTGATTGTGGGCAAAATGCCAAGACGCCTTTACTTTTTTGAACGCGCAAAACCCGAAACCCCCGTGCCGGTACTCGGCACGGGGGTTTGCTGCATTAACTAAAGGGGAGGAGATTTGCCCGATTTGCGTCAGGCATATTTTACCGGTTTTGCGGTTGCGGTTTAAATCCGTCTTTTAGGCCGACGCTGCGGTTAAACACCGGGTAATCCGGCGAATGATCCGCACTGTCCGCCACAAAGTACCCGAGTCGCATAAATTGGTACGGCGTGCCCGCGGCGGCGTTTTTGAGCGATTGCTCAATCCGGCATCCGCGCAGAATTTCCAGCGATGAAGGGGAAAGGCAGTCCAGAAAATTCTTGTCTGCGCTATCGGGATCCGGGTCGCTGAACAGAGAATCGTACAGTCGTACTTCCGCTTCCACGGAGGTTTCTTCGTCTACCCACTGTACGGTCCCGCGCACTTTTCGGCCGTCGGCGGCGTTTCCGCCCCGGCTTTGAGGATCGTATTCCCCAAAGATTTCCGTCACATTTCCCTGTTCATCCGTGGTAAATCCGGTGCATTTTACAATATAGGCGGATTTCAGCCGAACTTCCGCGCCGGGGGTAAATCTCCGGTACCCTTTGACGGGCGTTTGCAGAAAATCGTCCCGCTCAATGAACAGATGTTTGGAAAACGGGACTTCCCGTGTGCCGGCGGTTTCGTCCAAAGGATTGTTTTCCGTCTCGAATGTTTCCCGCTTGCCATCCGGATAATTGGTGACGGTGAGTTTCAGCGGGTGCAAAACCGCCATGGCGCGAATGGCGTGGGCGTTGAGGTCTTCGCGCAGGCAAGCCTCCAGCAAGGCGTATTCCACCGTGTTGGGCACTTTGGCGACCCCGACCCGATCGATAAAATCGCGAATGGCGGCGGGTGTGTATCCCCTGCGGCGCAATCCCCGCAAAGTTGGCATACGCGGATCGTCCCAGCCGCAGACAATGCCGTCCTCCACCAATTTGCGCAATTTGCGTTTGGACATCACCGTGTAATTGATTCCCAGCCGGGCAAATTCAATCTGGCGAGGGGAGGCTTTCAGTTCGACATTATCCCGCACCCAGTCGTACAGCGGGCGGTGGTTTTCAAATTCCAGTGAGCACAGCGAATGGGTGACGCCTTCCAGCATATCCTCTATCGGGTGGGCAAAATCGTACATCGGGTACACGCACCATTTGTCTCCCTGCCGGTGGTGGCGGGCATGATTGATGCGGTACAGCACCGGATCACGCATATTGAAATTGCCACTGGCCAAATCGATTTTTGCGCGCAGGGTCATCGCGCCGTCCGGAAATTCGCCCGCCATCATGCGCGAAAAGAGATCGAGGCTTTCTTCTATGGGCCGGTCGCGGTAAGGGCTCACGGCGGGATGGGTCAGATCCCCTCGGTTTTCTTTCACCTGTTCCGGGGTCAGTTCACAGACATACGCAAGTCCCTTTCGGATTAATCCTTCCGCCAGATGCGCCATTTGATCGAAAAAATCGGATGCGTAGGTGAAGTGTGTGCCCCAGTCGTATCCCATCCAGCGGATATCCTCTTTGATGGCCTCCACATATTCTTCGTCCTCTTTTTCGGGGTTGGTGTCGTCCATGCGCAAGTGGCACTCTCCGCCGTATTTTTCGGCAATGCCGAAATTGATGCACATGGCTTTCACATGGCCAATATGTAAGTAGCCGTTGGGCTCCGGGGGAAATCGGGTGACAACGGTTTTCCCGTGGCATCTTCCGCCTTCCTTGAGTTCTTCATCGATAATATCGCAGATAAAATTGCTTTCCGACAACGGTTTTTTCCTCCTTCAGGACAGCTTCTGTATCGCGGTGTTCAGGCGCTCTTTAACGGTTTGTTCCCCGAGCAGCCGCATGATCGCCCACAAATCCGGCGTATTGCGCCGGCCGGTTACCGCAAGGCGCAAAACGGTACTGACATCGCCCGCGTGTCCTTTGTACCCTTCGCTGTTTTTCTTGTATTCTTTTACTTCCGGGCAGAACCCCAGCGCGGGGCACATCGCCTTGATTCGCGCAAACCACGCGTCTTTGCCGTCGTTCGGGTCATAATTTTCCCGGTATGCCCGGAGTATGGCGACAGCGTCCTGCGGGGAAATATTCTCCGGAAGTTCCCAATCGGGATCGGGGCCGTCCGCAAAAAAGTATGCCGCGTATTCCGGCGCGTCGCTCCATTTGGCCATGTCCTTGCGCGGTTTGTTGGAACCCCGGTCGATGGCAAAAATACCCCGGGCAAAATCCGTATCGGCGCAAAGCTTTTTGTAAAAGGCATCGTCGTTGGTTTTTGCCCACGCTATGACGGATTGGGTAACTTCCTCGGCGGACATGCGGGCGATGACATTTTTGCTGACATCGTTGAGCTTGTTCAGATCAAACAGCGCGCCGGAAACGCTCATCTTTTTCAGTGAAAAAGGGAATTGCTCTCTCGGAGCATCCGGGTTTCCGCGCCGCCAGTTCTCAAAATCGCTGTTGGCGACCGTCATCAGATATTCCGCAACGCTGTCTTTCGGATATCCCGCAGCGGCGTAATACCGCATGGCGGCCTCCCGGTCTTTACGCTTGGAAAGTTTGCGCTTTTTGCCGTCTTCCTCTTTCATCAGGGGGGCGACATGGGCGTATTTCGGCGGCTTGAACCCGAGTGTTGAAAAAAGCTGCAGGTGTTTCGGAACCGAGGAAATCCACTCGTCGCCGCGTATGACCAGCGTGGTGCGCATCAGGTGATCGTCTATCGCGTGGGCAAAGTGATATGTCGGTATGCCGTCGGATTTGAGCAGAACGATATCCTCGTCGTTTTCCGGCATCTTGATGGCGCCCTTGATAAGATCGGTGAATACGATTCGGTGATTCTCATTACCAAACGAGCGCAGCCGCACCACATATGGCTCCCCGTTTTGTATGCGGGATATGGCATCTTGAGGCGTGATGGCGCGGCACACGGCAAACGGCCCGTAATACCCTGTGCGCAGCTTTTTCGCTTCCTGATCGGCTCTGGAACGTTCCCGCTGTTCTTCCGTGCAAAAGCATGGATACGCAAGCCCTTTGGCAACCAGATCTTTGGCGTATACGCGGTAAATATCCCGCCTTTCGGATTGTCGGTAGGGCCCGTATTCGCCCGAAACTTTTCCGGGCGCGGTAAATCCCTCATCGATGGGCAGCCCGAAATCGGTAAATCCGCGTAGAATATCGTCCGCGCCGCCGGCCACTTCCCGTTTTTTATCGGTATCTTCCAAGCGAAAATAAAATACGCCGTGGCTTTGGGTGGCGACGGTTCGGTTAATCATAGCGGTAAAAAATACCCCTAAGTGCAAAAATCCGGTTGGGCTGGGCGCCACCCGGGTGACTCTCGCTCCCTCGGGAAGATTTCGGGGCGGATAACGCTTTTCCAACTGTTCCGGCGTGCCTTCTGTGTCCGGAAACATGATTTGTGCCAATTCCTGCCAAGCGGTCATACTATTCCTCCGAATCGGTTTGGGTGCGCCGCCACAAAAACATGACGGCGCGGGGTAGTGCACGGTAATCTTTGGGGAAAGCGGCCATTCGCGCTTCACGGGCGGCTTTCCCGATGGTTTCATTTTACTTTTTTCACTTGAAAAAGTCAATTGCCAATGCTATACTGAGAAAGGTTTTTTCCACTTTTTCGGAAAGCGGGTTGTTTCATGGAGTATCACTTTTCTTCCGGTCTGAAGGATTTGCAGCCGTCCGCAATACGGGAAATTTTAAAATATGCGAGCGTTCCCGGGGTGGCGGCCCTTTCCGCCGGAAATCCCGCGCCGGAAGCTTTTCCCGCGAAGGAGATTGCCGAAATTTCGGCGAAAATTCTGCGGGAACGCCCGACGGAAGTCCTGCAATACGGCGCGACGGAAGGGTATCAGCCGCTTCGGGATTATTTGCAGGGGTATTTGCGGCAAAAATACGGCATCGGCGCCGAAGGGGATCAAATCATCATCACGTCCGGCGCGCAGCAGGTGATGGAACTGGCGGCAAAATCGCTTTGCGATCCGGGAGATGTCATCATTTCTGAGAGCCCCAGTTTTATCGGTTCGCTCAACGGTTTTCGCTCCTTAGGCATTCGTCCGGTCGGTGTGCCGATGTGCGCGGACGGAATCGATACCGGTGCGCTGGAACAGGCGCTTCGCGCTCATCCGAACGCCCGTTTTTTATATACGATTCCCAATTTTCAAAATCCTTGCGGTGTAACCATGAGCCTGAAAAAGCGCAGGGAAGTGTACGCGCTCGCCTGTGCGTATCATATCCTCATAGTGGAAGATAACCCGTATGGCGATTTGCGCTTTTCGGGCGAAGATTTGCCCTCCCTCAAATCGATGGATACCGAGGGAAGAGTCATTTACGCCGGAAGTTTTTCCAAAGTCGTGTCCAGCGGGTTGCGTGTGGGGTATGCGGTAGGGCCCCGGCCCGTGATTGCCAAAATGACCGTCGCCAAACAGGGGGAAGACGTGCATACCAATCTGTGGGCCCAAATGGTGTGCCACGCGTTTATGACCGAGTACGATTACGAGGCCCATTTAAACCGCATTCGGGATATTTACCGCCGCAAGGCGCAGCTGATGATGTCGCTTATTGATACGTATCTGGTTCCCGCCGGTATTTCTTATACCCCGGTAGAAGGCGGGTTATTTGTGCTGTGTCGTCTTGCGGAATCAGTGGATGTCGCGGCATTTTGCGAGCGGGCGGTCAGGAAATATAAAGTGGCTGTGGTGCCCGGTTCCGCTTTCGCGGTGGAAGGCGAGGCGCTTGCCGCTTTTCGGGTCAATTATTCTACGCCCACCGATGAGGTGATGCGCCTCGGAATGCAGCGCCTCGGCGCCCTGGCCGATGATATGCTGCGCTCATGATGCCGCGCACAATGAGACTGTTTTCGCATCGCTTTCATGTCTGGAACGCCTTTATTTTTTTCGTGTGCGGTATTGCCCTAATAAATATGCGCTCCGACGAATACAACCCAAATGGAGTGAACAAAAATCGTACGCAGGGTTTTGTTTTGCCAAACTTGTTGTCCCCGGGAGGAATGTTTTATGTCTGATCAGCCGGCCCGCAAACAGCGGTCGCTCAGTTTTATTCAGCCGACGGGTGTGCCGACCCTCGGCAATTACCTCGGCGCGCTTCGCCACTGGGTGGATATGCAACAGGATTTCGATTGCATTTATGCCGTTGCCGATTTGCATGCGGTCACCGTGCGGCAAGATCCGGCGCAGCTTCGCCGTCAGATTTACGAGGCGTTTGCGTTGCTGCTCTCTGTCGGAATCGATCCAACGCGTCATATCGTGTTTGTCCAGTCTCATGTATCCGCTCATGCGGAACTTTCGTGGCTTCTGTCGTGCGGTACTCAGTTCGGGGACCTTTCCCGTATGACGCAGTTTAAGGATAAATCTCAAAAACATACGGATAATATCAACGCGGGTCTTTTTGCTTACCCTGTTTTGATGGCGGCGGATATTTTGCTGTATCAGGCGGATTATGTCCCCGTAGGCGAGGATCAAAAGCAGCATGTGGAACTGACCCGCGATATTGCTCAGCGGTTCAACAACCGGTTCGGAGAAACGTTTGTGCTTCCGCAGCCCTATATCCACAAAATCGGCGCCAGAATCCGTTCTCTTCAGGATCCGGCAAAAAAAATGTCCAAATCCGATGAAAACATCAACGCCTATATTTCTCTGAAAGACGATAAAGATACCATAATGCGCAAATTCCGCCGCGCGGTCACCGACAGCGAGGCGGAGGTGCGGTACGCTCCCGGAAAAGAGGGCGTCAATAACTTAATGGAGATTTATTCAGCCGTTACGGGAAGGCCGTTTTCCGAAATCGAGCGGGAATTTGAGGGGAAGGGATACGGCGATTTTAAGCTGGCCGTCGGTGAAGCGGTGGCGGATACCCTCACGCCGATTCAGCACAAACTGTCCGATTACTTGGGCGATAAGGCTCAGTTGGAAGAACTGATGCGTCAGGGCGCCTGCCGCGCGGCGCAGGTCGCGACCCGCACTTTGAATAAAGTCAAAAAGAAGATGGGCTTTGTGCTGATTTAATCCCTACGCGGAAACGGAGTATTTCGGCGCAGATTATTGATTTGCGCCTTGTTTAAAGATATTATGTGCAAAAATTTCCGCGCGCGGGGTACTGGGCTAACCTAAGCGATTTTCGCGTTGGTCGGGGCTTTTACTCTTTACACGGTTCAAAAAAAGTGATATGATAAAAGCATCGAAAGGCGTTGCCTTTCACAACGGGTGATGACAATATCGCAAGAATATACCGTGGATGAGCGGTATTGTCTTGACGGATATTTTTATTAAAGGAGGATACCGGGTTTATGGCAAGAAAATTCAAGACCATGGACGGCAACAATGCGGCGGCGCATGTATCGTATGCGTTTACCGATGTTGCTGCCATCTATCCGATCACGCCTTCTTCCGTGATGGCGGAAGTGACGGATGTGTGGGCTTCTCAGGGGCAGAAAAATCTGTTCGGTCGTCCGGTGAAAATTGCGGAGATGCAGTCTGAGGGCGGCGCCGCCGGAGCGGTGCACGGTTCCTTGGAAGCGGGCGCGCTCACCACGACTTATACCGCCTCGCAGGGCCTGCTGCTGATGATTCCCAATATGTATAAAATTGCCGGTGAACTGCTGCCGAATGTGATTCATGTTTCCGCCAGAGCGCTGGCCTCCCATGCGCTTTCGATTTTCGGCGATCATTCGGACGTATACGCCTGCCGCCAAACGGGGTACGCGATGCTGTGCTCCGACAGCGTGCAGGAAGTCATGGATTTGGGCGCGGTAGCGCATCTTTCCACCATTAAAGGCAGGGTGCCTTTTTTGCATTTCTTTGACGGGTTCCGTACTTCTCACGAGATTCAAAAAATCCAAGTTTGGGATTACGAAGATCTGAGAGATTTGGTGGATATGGACGCGGTTCAGGCCTTCCGCGACCGTGCGCTTAATCCCGACCATCCGGTGCAGCGCGGAACCGCCCAGAATCCGGATATTTTCTTCCAAGCCAGAGAAGCGTGCAATTCTTATTACAATGCGATGCCGGATATTGTGGAAGACTATATGAACCGCATCAACAAAAAAATCGGCACCAAATATAAACTGTTTAATTATTACGGCGCGAGAGACGCAAAACACGTCATCATTGCGATGGGTTCCGTGAACGAAACCATCGAGGAAGTGGTGGATTACCTCAACGCCTCCGGTGAAAAAGTCGGGTTGATTAAAGTTCATCTGTATCGCCCGTTCTCCGCAAAACATTTGCTTTCCGCTCTGCCCTCTACCGTGGAAAAGATCAGCGTACTCGACCGCACCAAGGAACCCGGTTCTGTCGGCGAGCCGCTCTATCTGGATGTGGCGGCTTCTTTGGCCGGGTCAAAATTTGCCGGTGTGCCGATTTATTCCGGCCGGTACGGCTTGGGCTCCAAAGATACCACGCCCGGCCAGATTGTCGCCGTTTACCGCAATATGCAAACCGCCCGCGGCAAAAAGCGCTTCACGATCGGCATAGACGACGATGTGACCAAGCTTTCCCTGAAGGTGAAGGAAGATCCGGATACCACTCCGAAAGGCACCAGATCCTGCAAATTCTGGGGATTGGGTTCCGACGGAACGGTTGGCGCCAACAAGAATTCCATCAAAATCATCGGGGATCACACCAATATGTATGCGCAGGGGTATTTCTCCTACGATTCCAAAAAATCCGGCGGCATTACCGTCTCTCATCTGCGTTTCGGAAGAAAGCCGATAAAATCCACCTATCTCATCAACAAAGCGGATTTTGTGGCATGCCATAATCCCTCGTATGTCGATAAATACGATATGGTTTCCGATATCAAACCGGGCGGTACATTTTTACTGAACTGCTCATGGACAGATAAAGAGCTTTCCGAACATCTCCCCGCCGAAATGAAGCGCACCATTGCCAAAAATAATATCTCCCTGTATACATTAGATGCGACTCATTTGGCGAAGGATCTCGGCTTGGGCAATCGCACCAACACCCTGCTTCAGGCGGCGTTCTTCAAACTGGCCAAAGTGATTCCCACAGCCGATGCGGTGCGGTATATGAAAGAAGCGGCGACCCGTTCCTATTCCAAAAAAGGCGAAGCGGTCGTTAAAATGAATCACGACGCCATCGAAACCGGTGTGCGCGAAGTCCGCAAAGTGGAAGTGCCCAAAGAGTGGGCGCACGCCGCGGATAATGCGGTTGCGAAGGAAGCGTCCGGCGGGAGACCGGAGATAAAAGAATATGTCGATAACATTATGGTTCCCGTCAATGCCCAGAAAGGGGATGCGCTTCCGGTTTCCGCTTTTGTGAATACTGCGGACGGTACTTTCCCGCCCGGATCTTCCGCTTACGAAAAGCGCGGAATTGCGGTGGATGTGCCCGTTTGGGTCAAAGAAAACTGTATCCAGTGTAATTTCTGCTCTATGGTTTGTCCGCACGCGGCGATTCGTCCGGCGGTGATGTCCGGCGAAGAGGCGGAGGCTGCTCCTGCCGCGCAGGATCACAAACCGGCTACCGGTTTGCCCGGAATGGAATTCGCGGTGACGGTTTCCGTTCTGGATTGCACCGGGTGCGGATCCTGCGCCAATGTGTGTCCGGGCATGAAGGGGAATAAAGCGCTGGTGATGAAGCCGCTGGAAGAGCAGCTTCAGAAAGAAGACGGGTTCCTTTACGGCATATCGCTCCCGCAAAAGCCGCAGGTAGCGGAAAAATTCAAAGAGACCACAGTCAAGGGCAGTCAGTTCAAACAGCCCCTGCTGGAATTCTCCGGCGCGTGCGCTGGTTGCGGTGAAACTCCGTATGCCAAATTGGCCACACAGCTGTTCGGGGATCGGATGTATATCGCCAACGCCACCGGATGCTCCTCCATCTGGGGCGGATCGGCTCCTTCCACGCCGTATACGGTCAATGCGGAAGGCAAAGGGCCGGCGTGGGCCAATTCTCTGTTCGAAGATAATGCGGAATACGGTTACGGGATGTTCTTGGGCGTCACCGCCCGGCGCAATCGCTTGGCGGATTTGATGCAAATCTTTGCCGGCGATGACCGTACCGCAAAGTTTGGCCTAAAAGATGCCGCCGCCGAATGGCTCGATGCGAAAGATGACGCCGAAGGCTCAAAAGCGGCTTCCGCCAAGGTGATCAAAGCGCTGACAGAAGCATCCGAACAGTGCCATTGTGAATTAAAACCGTTGATTGAAGAAGCGCTCAAGGCCAAGGATATGCTGGTGAAGAAATCCTTCTGGATGATGGGCGGAGACGGATGGTCTTATGACATCGGTTTCGGCGGGCTGGATCATGTACTCGCGTCCGGCGAAGACGTCAATGTCTTGGTATTCGATACCGAAGTCTATTCCAATACCGGCGGTCAGGCTTCCAAAGCGACGCCCATAGGTTCGGTCGCGCAGTTTGCCGCGGCGGGCAAATCCGTCAAGAAAAAGGATCTCGGCGCCATTGCGATGAGCTACGGTTATGTGTATGTCGCTCAGGTGGCCATGGGCGCGGATATGAATCAGTGCCTCAAAGCTTTCCATGAAGCGGAGAGTTATCACGGGCCCTCGCTGATTATCTGCTATGCGCCCTGTATCAATCACGGAATCAAAGGCGGAATGGGCATCAGCATGACGGAAGAGAAAAAAGCGGTTGAAGCGGGGTACTGGCATTTGTACCGTTTCGATCCGCGCAAGGATAACGCGTTCTCTCTCGACAGCAAAGAACCCTCCGCGTCTTATCATGATTTCATTATGGGAGAAGTTCGGTATAATTCTCTGACAAGATCTTTCCCGGATCGCGCCAAAGAACTGTTCGCTCAGGCGGAAGAAGGCGCCAAGAACCGCTACGATCATCTGCTGCGGTTGGGTGAGCTTTATTCCAAATCCAAGTAAATTCTTTGGAGAACATTCCGCCCCGCCCGATTTTTCGAGCGGGGCGGCTCGCTAAAAGGAGAGTTTCGTTTTGAATTTTTTGGTTGTGTGTACCGGCAATACCTGTCGCAGCCCGATGGCGGAAGGCCTTTTGAGCACCATGCTGACCGATGAGGATCACGCCTCCAGCGCGGGATTTGTCACCGCGGGCGAGCCGGTGAGTCCTTATGCCGCAGAGGCGATGCGGGAAATCGGGGTGGATATTTCCGCCCATCGCGCCGTTGCGGTTACGCCGGAACTGTGCCACGAAGCGGACGCCATCGCGGTCATGTCTCCCGCGCAGGGCAGGCTGCTTTGCTCAAAATTCGGCGCCGATCCCGATCAGATTACGCCGCTGAATATTCCCGATCCGTACGGCGGAGATCTTCCGTTGTACCGTGTGACCCGTGACGCGCTGCAGAAGGCACTCACCGCTTGGCTGAATACGCTTTTTCCCGCCGTGCGCACGGTTCCGTTCACGCGGCGGTATGTTCCGGCCGCGGCGCAAATCGAACGCGAATGTTTTTCCTGTCCGTGGAGCGAATCATCTCTTGAGGAAGAAACGCAAAACCCCGCGGCGCATTTTCTCGCTGCGGTTTCTCCCGTAGGAGAAGTGCTGGGTTATTTGGGATTGCACATATCCGGCGGGGAGGGCATGATGGCGAATCTGGCCGTTGCTGCCGCGCATCGCCGCAAGGGAGTCGGCGCGGCGCTCTTAAACGCGGCAGAGAACATGGCGGAAACTTATGGCCTTTCCCGGATTACCCTTGAGGTGAGGCCGTCCAATGAAGCCGCCGTATCGCTGTACCGCAAAGCGGGGTATGTTTTTGAGGGGCTGCGCCCCGGGTTTTATACCCATCCGACGGAGGACGCCGCGATTTATTCCAAATATTTTCCCAAGGAGGGAAACCCGTGATCGTCTTGGGAATTGAAACATCCTGTGACGAAACCGCTGCCGCCGTGGTGAAGGACGGGCGCGAAGTGCTTTCCGATGTGGTGGCGTCACAGGTGGACGAACACCGGCTGTATGGCGGAGTGGTGCCGGAAATTGCCTCCCGCCGCCATATTGAGGCCATTTCCGCCGTCACGCAGCAGGCGTTAACGCAGGCGTCGGCAGATATGTCTGTTATAGACGCGGTTGCGGTAACCGCTTACCCCGGCCTTATCGGCGCTCTTTTGGTAGGCGTTAATTTTGCCAAAGGGCTCGCTTTTGCGTTTCACAAAAAGCTGATTGCCGTGCACCATTTGCGCGGGCATATCGCGGCCAATTATCCCGCCCATCCGGATTTGCATCCGCCCTTTACCTGTCTGGTGGTTTCCGGAGGGCACACGCATTTGCTGTATGCCGAAGAGTATACCCGTTTTCGGCTGCTGGGCCGCACGGTAGACGACGCTGCGGGGGAATGTTTTGATAAATCCGCACGGGCAATGGGATTGCCGTATCCCGGAGGGGTGGAACTGGATAAGATTGCCGAAAGCGGGAATCCGCAGGCTTTTGAACTGCCTCATCCCAAGGCGGACGGGCTGAATTTCAGTTTTTCCGGCCTGAAGACGGCGGTGCTGAACATGGTGCATCACGCCGAGCAAACGGGCCGGAGCGTTTCGGTTCCGGATTTGTGCGCCTCTTTGCGCAAAACAGTGGCGGATATTCTGGTGTCCCGGGTTATGGCGGCGGTGCCGCCGGACGGCGAACGGGTAGTGCTTGCGGGCGGCGTTTCCGCCAACCGGGAACTGCGTCGGCAAATGCAGGCCGCGTGTGAAAGGCGGGGGCTGAAGTGCTATATGCCTCCGGTTTCGCTGTGTTCGGATAATGCCGTCATGATTGCGGCACAGGGGTATTATGAGGCGCAATCGGGTCATTTCGCGGATATGTATCTGAACGCCTCGGCCAGAGCGGAGATATAAATTTTTCCTTGGGAGCGGTAGTTCATTTGTTTCGAAAACGCCTCCAGTTCTAATGAGCATCGGTACCGAAAAGGAGCAGTGGCATGAGAGTCGCGGTGATTGGTTCCAGAGGACTTCGGGTAAACGATCTGGGCAGTTATCTGCCCGGCGACGCTACGGAAATTGTTTCCGGAGGAGCTCGCGGGGTAGACAGAAGCGCCGCCGCCTATGCCCGTGCCAACGGCCTGAAACTGACGGAATTTTTGCCCCAGTATGCGCTCTACGGGCACAGTGCTCCCCTGCGCAGGAACATTCAAATTATCGAATATGCCGATATCGTGCTGGCTTTTTGGGACGGACGAAGCCGTGGAACCTGCTTTGTGATCGATCAGTGTAAAAAACGGGGCAAACCGGTTCGCGTTTTTCGGCTGAGCGGCTAACGACCTGCCTTAGGCCAAAGAGTTCTGTTCTATATTCGGTTTTTTTCGTTTGCTATGTTGGTATCGCTTTGCGGGCAAACGAAAAAGTGTATGCAAATGCGGCAAAGAGGGGGTGAGGCGCATGGAATATGAAACCGATGTTGCCGTTATCGGCGCCGGTCACGCGGGGATAGAAGCTGCTCTGGCGGCGGCCAGGCTGGGATGTCAAACGGTGGTGTTTGCCCTCAATCTGGACAGCGTCGGGAATATGCCCTGCAACCCCGCTATCGGAGGCACCGCTAAGGGGCATCTGGTCAGGGAAATCGATGCGTTGGGCGGCGAAATGGGCATAGCGGCGGATGCCGCCATGTTGCAATCCCGTATGCTCAATCGCGGAAAAGGCCCCGCCGTGCATTCGCTTCGCGCCCAAATAGACAGACGTGCTTATCAGGCTGTCATGAAGCACACCTTAGAAAAACAGGAGCGTTTGCTGCTGAAGCAGGCCGAGGTGGTGTCTCTGCGGCCATTGGGGGAAAGCTGGCTTTTGACCACCCGCTTTCGTGAGGAATACCGGGCCAAAGCGGTTATTATCGCGTCCGGTACTTATTTGCGCGGAAAGATATTTGTGGGTAATATCCACTATCCGGGCGGGCCGGACGGGCTGTTTGCCGCCAATGAGCTGACCAAATCCATCCTGCGTCTGGGTATTTCGCTTCGGCGCTTCAAAACCGGAACGCCGCCGAGGGTGTTGCGCTCTTCTTTGAATTTTTCCGCTTTGGAAGAACAGTCCGGGGATAATCCGGTGGTTCCTTTTTCGTTTGAAACCACCCAAAAGCTGGAAAATATCCGCTCCTGTTATATTACTTGGACCACGCCGGAAACCAAGGAGATTATTTTGCGCAATCTGCACCGTTCTCCGCTGTATCAGGGAGAAATCAAAGGTGTCGGGCCGCGCTATTGCCCGAGTATCGAGGATAAAACAGTTCGTTTCGCGGATAAGGAGCGGCATCAGGTATTTATTGAGCCTTGCGGCGCGAATACCGAAGAAATGTATCTGCAAGGGCTCTCCTCATCTTTGCCGGTTGATGTGCAGGAGGATTTCTTGCATTCGATTCCCGGGTTGGAGCATGTGCAAATTATGCGCCACGCGTACGCGATTGAGTACGATTGCTGTGACCCGCTTCAGCTGGATTCCACGCTGGAATTTCTCCGTCTTCCGGGATTATACGGTGCCGGGCAGTTTAACGGAACCTCCGGTTACGAAGAGGCGGCGGCGCAGGGAATTGTCGCGGGCGTCAACGCGGCCAGGCGCATCTTGGGCAAATCGCCCATGCGGCTGACCCGACAAAGCAGTTATATCGGAACACTGATTGATGATTTGGTCACAAAGGGTTGCACCGATCCGTACCGGATGATGACGTCCCGTTCGGAATACCGCCTGCTGCTGCGGCAGGATAACGCGGACGAACGGCTCACGCCCATCGGCAGGGAGATGGGGCTGGTCACGGATTCCCGATATGCCCGCTTTACCGCTCGGCTCGCGCAAAAGCAGGCGGAGCTCGATCGCCTCGGCAAAACCGTTGTGCCTCCCGGCGATTCGCTGAATGCTTTGCTGAGCGCTTTGGGCACTTCTCCGGTGACGTCCGGGATTCGGCTCATCGATTTGCTGCGCCGTCCGCAGGTGGATTATGCATCTTTGGCGCCGATCGATACCGAGCGCCCGCATTTGGAACCGACGGTCGCGCAGCGGGTAGAGACAGAGCTGAAATACGAGGGATATATCCGCCGTCAGCAGGCGGCGGTGGAAGAGGCCAGGCGGCTGGAAAATCGTATAATTCCCCCGGATATCGATTATTCCGCTATCCGAGGGTTGCGCATTGAAGCGCGGGAAAAGCTCTCTTCGGTTCGTCCGGGTACCGTCGGTCAGGCAAGCCGAATCAGCGGGGTCAGCCCCGCGGATATATCCGTGCTGCTGATATCCCTTCAGGGAACCTAATTATAGGCCGATGGCGGAAAGAAGAGTGGGTATGATCGACCGCTGCCGTTTATCGGAACTTGCCCGGGAACTCGGCGTACCGCTCAGTGAGGAGCAGTTGGCCAAGTTTTCGCACTATGCGAACCGGCTCACGGAAGAAAACCGCAAAGTTAATCTGACAGCCGTTACCGATCCAAAGGAGATTGTCTTGCGCCATTTTGCGGACAGCCTTACTTTGGTTCCGTTTATTCCCCCAAATGCCCGCGTCATCGATGTCGGTACCGGTGCGGGTTTTCCCGGCGCGGTTTTGGCGATTGCCCGGCCGGATATTCGCCTGACGTGTTTAGACAGCCTGCAAAAGCGGCTGAATTTTTTAGACGGATTATGCCGTGAATTGGATATCTGTGCCGCGACGGTTCATGTCCGTGCGGAGGACGGCGGCCATATGCCCGAATTGCGCGGTCAATTTGATTTTGCCACGGCGAGGGCCGTAGCGGCGCTGCCCGTTTTGTGTGAATACTGCCTTCCTTTTGTGAAGCCCGGTGGGCTTTTTGTCGCTATGAAAGGACCGGGGGTTGAATCGGAAATCCCTGCGGCCCAAAACGCCGCCAAAATGCTTTCCGCCGTCTTTCGCCAAGCCGTTTTTCGCGAATTTCCCGCTCATCCCAAAAGCGGCGAATGTGCCTTGCAAAGGCAGCTGGTGATTTTTCAAAAAACGGGGGAGACGAAAAAAGCGTATCCCCGGTCCCCGGGCAAAATCAAGCGGGTTCCTTTAGACGCAAAATCGGGCGCAATCAAGCCGTAGGGCAGGGTAAACGGCACATCAAACAGGTGTCTCACGATTTGGAATAAGGCAAATCGGTGAACTTGACACAGGCGGTGAAATTTGTTAAGATATCCCCTGCGCAGCGGTGACCGGCGAAATCCGTACCGGATGAAATCCGGGTGTAGCCCAGTTGGTAGGGCGCCACATTTGGGATGTGGAGGCCGCGCGTTCAAGTCGCGCCACTCGGACCACTGTTTTTGCAAAACCGTCCTCATTTGCGCAAAAGCGCTTCGGAGCAGTTCTGCTCCGAAGCGCTTTTTCTCAAAAAGGCCTTGCAAAATTCTTTTGTTCGCGTTTAATCGACCGATTTTAAGGATTCCACCATATTGATGCGGTTCAATTTGGGCAGCATGGACAAATCGACCAAAAGGGAGAACAAAACCGTAAGCACCGCCGCAAACACAAAACTGGAGGGAGCGATGATTCTTCCGAACATCACCATATCCACTTCGACCGTGCGAATCACGTAGGCGTGCAGCAAAACACCCAAGCCAAGGCCGGCAGCGGCGCCCAGAAGTGTCAGCAGCAAAATCTCACGGAAGATATACATTGCCGTTTCTCCCCGGAAAAAGCCAAGCACCTTCAAAGTGGCCAGTTCCCGCTGCCGTTCGGTAATGTTGATGTTGGTCAGATTATACAGTACCACAAAAGCCAAAGCGGCGGCGCACACAATGATGAGCACAATAACGGCGTCGATGCCGTGAATGATATTGTTAAACGATTCCTGAACCGTTGCCGTAAACTGCGCGGACAAAACGCCGTCCGTATTCAAGAGCTGCGCGGCCATATTTTCCCGCGCTTCGCTGTCGTTGATTCCGGTTGTACCCACAAAAACGGCGTTTTCCTCAAAGGATTCTCCGCTTGCGCTTTCATAGAGTTCCGGGGGAATATACACATAAGAAGAGATATAATTTTCGATGATTCCCCCCACCGGAACCGTGAAGCTCTTATTGTCGGTATCCGTCAGTCGGATGGAATCCCCGATGCCGATGTTCAGCGTATTGGCGAGTTTCTCGGTGATGACGGCCTGACGGTCAAAGGCAACCGGTTCGTGTGTTTTGCGTGTGCGCATGGTGACGAAATCGGTTAACCGCTCGCCTTGCTTCGGTATCACCGTATAAGCCGTCAGTGTTTTATCGGATTGCTCCGGATTATCGGCGGTGACTTGGCGCTGCAGCACCGGCAGATAATCCCGCACGTCCGTCCGTTTATCGAGATGTTCGGTCAGCTCCCCGGTCACCTCATCGCAGTAAACGGTCAGATCGTAACTTTGCAATTCCCCGAACTGCGTATCGCAGATGCCGCCGATGGAATCTCTCAGCCCAAAACCGGTCAGCAGCAGCGCGGTGCATCCCGCAACGCCGAATATCGTCATAAACAGTCTTTTTTTGTACCGGAACAGGTTTCTTGCGGTTACTTTCATGGAAAAGTTCATGTGCTTCCACACAAACCGGATATGTTCCAGCCATATGCGCTTGCCCGCCCGGGGAGCCTTCGGAAGCATCAGGGCGGCGGGAGATTCGCGCAGCGTCCCGCGGCAGGCGGCATATGTCGCCACTTGAACGCTGATAATGGCCACAAGGCTTGCCGTAAGGCAAATAACCGGATAAAACCGCAGGTGCAGCGCGGGGAACTGATACATAATCCCGTACGCATTCCAAATTACCGCCGGCAAAGCCGTCAGGCCAAGGGCCAGTCCCACCAGGCAGCCCATGGCGGTAGCCGAAGCGGCATACAGCAGAAATTTGGCCATAATCGCGCCGTTTTTGTATCCCAGGGCCTTCAAGGTGCCGATAAGTACCCGCTGCTCCTCGATCATACGGGTCATGGTGGTCAGTGCCACCAGCGCGGCGACTAAGAAGAAAAATATGGGAAATACCCGGGCGATGGCTTCCAATTTTTCCATATTGTCCGCAAAACTTTGGAAGCTGAGGTTATCTGAACGGTCGGAAACCGTCCAGGAAGGGGAATCAAAAGCCTCCAATTCGGCCCTGGCGTCATCTAACTGTTTTTCGGCGTCGGCGAGTTTCCGGTCCGCTTCGGCTTTGGCCTGTTCATATTCCTCCCGGCCTTTTTCCAGTTCCGATTGAGCCGCGTTCAGTTCCGCGCGGGATGTATCCAGTTCGGCTTTGGCGGCGTCGAGCTGTTCCTTGGCCGCGTCCAGTTTTTCCTGTGCTTTGGCCTCACCGGCCGCCCACGCGATTTGCTCTTGGGTCAGCTGATCCGACGCCGTCTGAAGCTGCTGCTCCCCCTGCCGTAAAGCGGCAAGTCCTGCTTCGTATTGCTCGATATCGTCGTCGTATGTCTCATGCAGCGATTGTACCAAAGCGGCGATCTGTTCGGGATTTCCGCTATGCATCACCGTCTGCGCCAGCTGAATCAATTGCTGCAGATTTTCCGGAATGGTCTGCCCGTCCGGGGCAAAAAGATGCTCGAAAGCATCGGGGTCATCGCTGCTCAAAACGTCGATAAGCTGCTTGAGCAGCTGCACCTGCGGGGCGGCGGCGTCCAGCTGCGCGCGGGATTCTTCCAGCGATTTTCTACCGGCCGCTATTTCCTCCTGCGCGCTTTGCAGTTTGGCGTTCACGGTATCGCGCTGTTCGTTCAGCTGCGCAACGCCGCTCTGATACTCGGCAAGGCCGCTCTCGTATTCGTCCTCACCTTCCTGCCAGGCCTTTAAGCCGTCGTCATACTGTTCTTGCGCATCATCCAATTGTTGCTTGGCGGCGTCCAGTTCCGCCTGTGCCAGCTGCTTTTGGGTATCATATTCCGCCTGGCCTTTTTCGATTTCCTTCTGCGCCTCGGACACAATGCCGTCATACCTTGCCCGGCAGCGCAAATCCCCGGTTGCCCGGATTTGGTCGCTTAAACTGTCGCGGATGCGTTCGTATTCCTCCGAATAAGTATCTTGCTTTTTCGCTTCATCCAATGTCAGATAAGCGGTGGTATATACTTCATAAGAAAAGGCGCCTTCGGTGGTATAGAGAATATCCTGAAGCGTTCCGCTTCCGATATTGGTGAGTTCCCGTTCAATCGAAAAATATCCGCTGTCTTTCACCAGGCCCACTACGGTGAATCGGTTGCGCGAAAGGGCGTCTTCCCAGTCTTCGTTTTCTTCCCTTACCGTGAATACCTCGCCGATTTCCGTGGATTCTCCCAGTTTCCCTTTGGACATGACCACGCATTCGTCCGCATTTTGCGGAAAACGCCCTGCGATTAGTTCCGGCCGGTCCAGCGCGTTTTCCGATTTGTTGGCGATTTGCTCAAAATCCCGGCTGACAATGCGCACGGTTCGGGTGTCTCCGCTTTTCACGGTGGCGGTGACGTCTTTTTGATAAAACGGCATCACGCTTTTTACTCCGGAAACGGCGGATAACGCCGCGATATCGTCGCTGTCCAGCCCCAGCGTGGAGATTACCGAAAGGTCATGAAAATTCATGCTGTCGTAATAATCATCCATGGATCCGCGCATCATCGGCCCTGCGGAAAGCAACCCGGACAAAAAGCCCACGCCGAGCGCGGAAATGGCCAGTAGGGCCAGAAATCTTCCCTTGTTGGTTCGGATTTCGCGTAACCCGATTTTGCGAAAAATATGTTTCACGCGTTACCACTCGATTCTTTCGATCGGCGTCGGATGGCTGTTCACGGTCACCTGTTCTACGGCGCCGTTTTTTATGCGGATGACCCGGTCCGCCATGGCGGTCAGCGCGGTGTTGTGGGTAATGACCACCACCGTTTGCCCCCCGTGACGGCAAGTGTCCTGTAGCAGCTGCAGGATTTGTTTGCCCGTGACATAATCCAACGCGCCGGTCGGTTCGTCACACAAGAGCAATTTCGGGTTTTTTGCCAGCGCCCGGGCGATGGATACGCGCTGCTGTTCTCCGCCGGAAAGCTGCGCCGGGAAATTATTCGCCCGTTCGCTCAGCCCTACACGGGCCAGCGTATCGGCGGGATCCAGCGGCGTTCGGCAGATTTGCGTGGCCAGTTCCACATTTTCCAACGCCGTCAGATTCGGAACCAGATTATAAAATTGAAACACGAATCCGATATCGTGCCGGCGGTAATCGGTCAGTTGCTTATCCGAATAAGTGTTGATTTCGCTGCCGTCCAGCAAAATGCGTCCGGCGTCGCAGGTATCCATTCCGCCGAGAATATTGAGCAAAGTAGTTTTTCCCGCTCCGCTGGGTCCGACTATAATAACAAATTCCCCGCGCTCGGCGGTAAAGGAGACGTGGTCTGCGGCGGCGATTCGCTGATCTCCCGTCCCGTAATATTTGCACACTCCGTCAAATTCCAAAAAGCTCATGATATCTTCTCCCTAACCTGTGCGGTGTTGCCCGAAGGCAATACCGCATAAAGATTGCCGTGCAGATGCGGCAGGCGGATTTTTCGTCGGATTAAGCAAAAACCGCAGGGCTGCCTTTAATACAACCCTGCCCAAACGGCGGCATACGGCGGTTCGGGCAGGGTATCACGGTCGCTCGTGGCGTTTTGTTTTTGAAGTTTATTGAGGTTATTCCGTTGCCGGTAGATCGCTCCCGGCGTTTTCCTCGGGAAGATCCGCCGTGCAATGCGGGCATTTGGTCGCCGCGATATCGATTTCGCTGCAGCAATACGGGCAAATCTTGGTGGTGGGAGCAGGTTCCGCCTGATCCTTCCGGTGGAAGCTGGTCAGTTTATTCAAAAATTTGACGAGTAGGAAGATGACAAACGCCATAATCAGGAAGTTGATGACCGCCGAAATAAAGTTTCCGTATGCGATTACGCTGACGCCGGCTTCTTTCGCCGCGGCCAGCGTGGGATATTTGGTGTCCCAGTTCCCCAGCTGAATGAACCAGTTGGAAAAATCGGTGCCGCCGGTAAGCAGCCCGATAAGCGGCATGACGATATCGTTGACCAGCGAATTGACAATGGCCTGAAACGCCGCGCCGATGATAACGCCGACGGCAAGATCAACCACATTGCCCCGGGCGATAAAGGTGCGGAATTCCTTAAAAAAAGCTTTCATGCGCACATCCCCTTTTATGAAAAATTTAAGCGTTAAAACCGCTTTTCATATTAGCACGTATTTCCGAAAAATGCAAGGATTCACCGGCGATTTGTTTGCGCTTGTTTGTTTTGCCCCGGGCATTCGCCATACCGTTTTAGCGGGTCGGGGGCTGGGACAATTTTCGCGAAGATACTTTTAAATCAGCGGCCGATATGGTATACTGTCTGTTGTCAGGGGGGCGGAAAATGTGAGAGAGATTACCGTCGGGGCAAACGACGCGGGGCAAAGGGTGGATAAATTTCTTTCCAAAGCATTCCGGCAGTTGCCCGCTTCCCTGATGTACAAAGCCATCCGCAAAAAGGACATTCGGCGAAACGGCAAACGGTGCGCCGTCTCCGAACGGCTTCAGGCGGGGGATATTCTGACGGTTTATCTGCCCGAAGACGCGCTGAATCCGTCGGCGGCTCCGGATTTTATGCGGGCGTCGGGGGCGCTCGATGTGGTCTATGAGGACGCCAATCTCCTGCTGCTCAATAAGCCGGCGGGGTTGCTGGTACACCCGGACGGCCGGGAATACGGGGATACGCTGATTGCCCGAATTCAGCGGTATCTTTACGAAAAAGGCGAATATAATCCGCAAGCGGAGCAGAGTTTCGCCCCCGCGCTGGTCAACCGTATTGATCGCAACACCTTCGGCATCGTGATGGCGGCAAAAACCGCCGACGCTCTGCGTATTCTCAATGCCAAACTGAAATCCCGCGAGATTGAAAAGCATTATCTGTGTTTGGTATACGGATATATGCCCAAATCAAGTGATACCTTAGAAGCGTATTTAGATAAAGACGAGCGGCAAAACCGCGTGTATATTCACCGTGCGCAGGGCTCCGGGCAAAAAATCCGCACCCGGTATACGGTTCTCGGGGCCAAAAACGGCATTTCCCTTTTGGATATCGATTTGCTCACCGGGCGCACGCATCAAATTCGCGCGCACTTGGCCTCTGTCGGTCATCCGCTGGTCGGGGACGGAAAGTACGGCAAAAACGGGCCGAACCGCCGCTGCGGCGTGACCAGGCAGGCGCTGTGTTCCTACCGGCTGGTTTTTTCCTTTTCGTCCGACGCCGGTGCGCTCAATTATCTCAGGGGAAAAGCGTTTGAAATTTCGGATATCTGGTTTAAGGAAGCGTTCGAACGGGGAGACATTGTTTTTCGGGGCAATACCGCATAAAGATTGTCATGCGGGAATGCGACAGGCGGATTTTTCATCGGATAAGGAGCGGTCGGTATGAAGCAAAATTTCAGCGTATCGTTGGAGCAGATTTGCCGGGAATGTAATCTCGAAACCCTCTATATTCCCAAAAGCGAAGCGGAGGTACAGATACACAGCGCGGAACTCAACCGTCCGGGCATGGCGTTAAACGGCTATTTTGAGTTTTTCGATCCCGACCGCATTCAGATTATCGGCAACAGTGAACAGAGCTTTCTGTACAGTTTGTCGCAGGAACTTCGGGATCACCGCTTGCGGGATTTCGTTTCTTATTCTCCCGTGGCCATCATCATTGCGCGGGGCTTAGACATTCCGGAACTGGTCGCCCTGTGCCGGGAATATGAAGTGCCGCTCCTGCGCTCTATGGAAGCCACTTCCTCTTTTATGGCCACCCTGATTTCCTATTTGAATGTGGAGTTGGCTCCCCGCATCACCCGTCACGGCGTGTTTGTGGAGGTATACGGCGAAGGCGTGCTGCTGATTGGGGACAGCGGTATCGGAAAAAGCGAAACGGCGGTGGAATTGGTCAAGCGGGGTCATCGCCTGATTGCCGACGATGCGGTGGAAATTCGCCGGGTTTCCTCCAAAACGCTGGTGGGTTCCGCACCGGAAAATATTCGCCATTTTATCGAACTTCGGGGCATCGGCATTATCAATATCCGCCGGATTTTCGGTATGGGCGCGGTGAAGCTCACGGAAAAGATTAATATGGTAATTGAATTGGAACCGTGGGACGTCAACAAAGTGTACGACCGTATGGGGCTGGAAAATCATACCATGGATATTCTCGGCATTGAGGTGCCTCACATGGTTATCCCCATCAAGCCCGGGCGGAATCTCGCGATTATTATCGAAATTGCCGCGATGAACAACCGTCAGAAGAAGATGGGGTACAACGCGGCGGAGGAACTGATTCAAAAGCTGGGCATAGAAGAGCAGGTTTCCCGGGAATCTTCCCTGCATTCGGATTGGTACGGATATTAAAAAGGGGTGAGTAAAACAGTGCCGTTTCGGGAATCGGTCTTGCGCGGTATTCCCTGTTCTTTTTGCGCCGGAGTGCCTTTTTCTGAGATGACTTCTTTTCGCATCGGCGGGAAGGCGGACGCGGTGATTACCGTGGAAACCGTTTCGGCGCTTTGCGCGCTTTTAACCCGTCTTCGGCAGGAAAATATCCCTTATTTGTTGCTTGGGGGCGGAACCAATATCCTCGCGGCGGATGAAGGATTTCGCGGCGCGGTGATTCGTCTTTCGGGGGAATTTTCCAGCGTCGCGCGGCTTGGCGCGGATACCTTGCGCTGCGGCGCGGGCGTGCCTCTGCCCGTGCTTTCGCGCAAAGCCGGGGAAATGGGGCTGAGCGGTCTGGAATTTGCCTGCGGTATTCCGGGCAGCGCGGGAGGCGGCCTGTTCATGAACGCCGGCGCGTACGGCGGGGAACTGTCTTTTTCCGTGACACAGGCGGAAATTTGGCGGGACGGCGAGTGTATAACCCTTTCCAAAGAGGAACTGGGTCTGTCCTACCGCCACAGTGCGCTCATGGAAACCGGCGGCGTGATTCTGAATATGACCTTGCGCTTAAAGCCCGGGGATTCGCGCGAAATACGCGAAAACATGGCGGAACTTACGCGCAAGAGAAGAGAAAAGCAGCCGCTGGAATATCCGAGCGCGGGCAGCTTCTTTAAGCGCCCGCCGGGATATTTTGCCGGCGCGTTGATTGATTCGTGCGGTCTTCGCGGGTACCGCGTGGGGGACGCGCAAATCAGCGAAAAGCACGCGGGCTTTGTGGTGAATCGCGCAAGCGCCACCTGCGATCAGGTCAAGCGGCTCGAATATCATGTGCGCCAAACGGTTTTGGCGCAAACCGGCGTTTTGCTTTGTCCGGAAGTGCGCCTCATAGGCGACCGCTGGCTGAATTAATTTGTCTTAATTCCGGGTGCCGTCGTTTCGGGCGCGCCGGTGTGTGTGCATTGAACGCGAAAAGAGGGGAGAGTATGTCTTTTTGCGCCACGGTGAAGGAAGAATTGGCGCAGGCCAAATTCCCTAGGGAATGTTGCCGCCGCGCGTTTGCCTACGGGATGCTTCAGGGCGCTCACGCGTTTTCCGTTCGGGATATTTCCGTGCAGACGGAACACCGCGCGGTGGCTCGCGCGTACGCGGGCGTTTTCTCCGTTCTTTTTCCGTCGGTTTGCGTGAACCGGCAGAGCGTTCCGCGAAAAGCGGGGAGTTATTACACCGTATCGGTAAAAGAAGAATCCGCGAGGCGCGAAGTGCTCGGCGCTTTCGGTCATACGGGTCAGGAAACCGCCATGCGGCTGAACCGCGCCAATTTGGAATGCGATTTTTGCCCGGGGGCGTATTTGCGCGGGCTGTTTCTCTCCTGCGGCGCGCTGACCGATCCGCAGGCCGATTATCATGCGGAATTCAGCTTGCCGTACCGGCTGCTCAGCATGGATATACTGGCTCTGCTGCGGGAGCAGGATTTATCCGCCCGCCATATCATGCGCAAGGGCGCCAATGTCATTTACCTCAAAGACGGCGAGCAGATTGCCGATTTGCTTACGCTCATCGGCGCGCAAAGCGGTTCGCTGTCGCTGTACCGCACCATGACGGTGAAAAATATCCGCAATACGGCGAATCGCCGCACCAATTGCGACAGCGCGAATCTCTCCAAAACGGCCGCCGCGTCTTCCCGGCAGCTGATTGCGCTGGAAAAGATTGAAACGCACGGCGGGTTTAATCAGCTTCCGGAAGAACTCAGGCAGCTCGCGGTATTGCGCTCGGAACATCCGGAGTATTCCTTACGGGAACTGGGGGAAGCGCTTTCTCCGCCGCTCTCCCGCTCCGGGGTCAACCATCGGCTGGGCCGGATTTTGGATTGGGCGGAAAATCTTTAATTTAGAATTTATGAATTTATACTTTATGCGGCATTGCTTTATTGCTTTAGATAGTAGTGTTACAAAACCGAAGGACGGAAAAGCGCTATGGGGTTTGTGCATCTTCACGTACACAGTGAATACAGCCTGTTGGACGGCGCCTGCCGGATTCACACTGGCAATGCGCAGGGGGAAAGCCTGTCTCCTTTAATGGAGCGGGTCAAGGCGCTCGGGCAGACCGCCGTCGCCTTAACCGACCACGGCGTCATGTACGGCGCGGTGGAATTTTATAAGGCCGCCAAAAAAGCGGGCATTCGTCCCATTATCGGCTGTGAGGTGTATGTGGCGCCGCGAACCCGGCGGGATAAGCAGTTCGGCGTCGACAGTGAGCACGGTCATTTGGTATTGCTTTGCGAAAACGAACAGGGGTATCAGAATTTAATTGCGATGGTCTCCAAATCGTTCACGGAAGGCTTTTACGGCAAGCCGCGCATCGACCGCGAGCTGATGCGCCGGTATCACGGGGGTCTCATCGCGCTTTCCGCCTGTTTGGCGGGCGAAATTCCCCGGCTTTTGCGCGCGGGGGAATACGAAAAGGCCAAAGCGGTTGCCTGGGAATACGCGGAAATCTTCGGCAAAGACCATTTTTATCTCGAGCTTCAGGATCACGGATTGCCCGAGCAGAGGCGCATTTTGGCTCCGCTGCTGCGCTTGGCGAAAGAAACGGGCATTCCTCTGGTTTGCACCAACGACGCCCATTATCTTTCCCGGGGGGACGCGTCCCTGCAGAAAGTGCTGCTCTGTATTCAAACAGGAACCACGCTGTCCCAGCCGTCCTCCATGGCTTTTGCCACCGATGAATTTTATCTGAAATCCGAAGAGGAAATGCGCAGCCTGTTCCCGGATATTCCCCGGGCTTTTGACAACACCGTGGAAATTGCCGAGCGCTGCCGGTTCGATTTCACCTTCGGGCAGATTAAATTGCCGGTGTTTGATGCTCCCGGAGGGGACAGCATCGCGTATTTTCGCAAACTCTGCCGGGACGGATTCCGCGAAAAATACGGAGATTCCCCGTCGCAGCGGGCGACCCGGCGCTTGCGCTACGAAATGGATATGATTGAAAAAATGGGGTACGTCAATTACTACCTCATTGTGCGCGATTATGTGATGTACGCCAAAACCCACGATATTCCGGTCGGGCCGGGCAGGGGTTCGGGCGCTGCGAGCCTTTGCGCGTACTGTATCGGCATCACGGGAATCGATCCGCTGCAATACGATTTGCTTTTCGAGCGGTTCTTAAATCCCGAGCGGGTCAGCATGCCGGATTTCGATGTTGATTTCTGCAACGAGAAGCGTCAGCAGGTTATCGATTATGTGATTGGCAAATACGGAGCGGATCACGTCGCGCAGATTGTCACTTTCGGTACCATGGCGGCGCGCGCCGCCGTTCGGGATATTGCGCGGGTGATGTCGTTTCCCTACGCTTTGGGAGATTCTATCGCCAAGCGGATTCCGCGCGGCCAGAATATGCAAAGCGTCACGCTGTCCAGAGCGCTGGAAGAATCGCAGCCCCTGCGCGAACTGTACGAATCCGACGATCGGGTGCGTTTGGTTGTGGATATGGCGAGGCAGGTGGAGGGTATGCCCCGAAACGCCTCCACGCACGCTGCCGGTGTGGTGATTACCGCCGAGCCGGTGGAGCATTATGTTCCGCTCTGCCTCAACGGGGACGCGGTCGCCACCCAGTTCACCATGACCAATTTGGAGGAACTGGGTCTGCTGAAAATGGATTTTCTCGGGCTGCGCAACCTCACCGTCATCGACGGCGCCGTTCGCGGAATTCGCGCGAAAGAGCCGGATTTTTCCATCGAAACCGTTTCGTTGGAGTGCCCGCAGGTTTACGCAATGTTTTCCGAAGGGGAAACGGTCGGCGTGTTTCAGTTTGAATCGCAGGGCATGAAGCGGGTTTTGCACCAGCTGCGTCCGCGGCGTTTTGAGGATTTGATTGCGGTCATCGCCCTGTACCGCCCCGGGCCGATGGCGTCCATCCCGAAGTATATCGAAAACCGCCATCATCCGGAAAATATCCGCTACGCGCACCCGCTGCTGGAACCGATTCTCTCCGTCACCTACGGCTGCGTGGTGTATCAGGAACAGGTGATGCAGATTCTTCAGGCGCTTGCCGGATATTCGCTGGGCAGGGCGGATATCGTGCGCCGCGCGATGTCCAAAAAAAAGCACGACGTCATGGAGCGCGAGCGGGATATTTTCATTCACGGCTTAAATAAGCCGGACGGAACCTTGGAAGTGGAAGGCTGTTTGCGGCGCGGGGTTTCACCGGAAACGGCGAGCCGCCTGTTCGATGAAATCGCCTCGTTTGCCTCGTATGCGTTTAATAAGGCGCACGCCGCCGTGTACGCTTTGGTCGCTTATCGCACCGCCTATCTCAAATGCCTGTACCCTCAGGAGTACATGGCGTCCCTGCTCACCTCCGTTACGGACGGGCAGAAGATTGCCGATTACATTGCCGAGTGCGAGCGGCTCGGGCTGAAAGTGCTGCCGCCCAGCGTCAACCACAGTGAGAAAGGTTTTGTGCCGGAGGGAAAGGCGATTCGTTTCGGGCTGCTGGCGATTAAGAGCGTCGGATCCGGTTTTATCGACGATCTTTGCGGCGAGCGGCAAAAACAGGGCCCGTTTCGCGATTTTCCCGATTTCTGCCGGCGCATGTCCGCATACCGCGATTGTAACCGGCGCGCCGTTGAGAGCCTGATTCAATGCGGCGCGCTGGATAATTTGGGCGCCAACCGCCATCAGATGCTGGAATACGCGCCGGGGCTGTTGCAGCGATTCGCGGAAGAAAACCGCCGCAACGTTGCCGGTCAGCTGGATTTATTCGAGGATTCCTTTGTGGGGGAACGCGAGGAGCTCCCGCCCATGGAGGAACTGCCCTACGCCCAGCGGCTCACCCTCGAAAAAGAGGTGGCGGGGCTGTACCTTTCGGGTCATCCCTTGGCCCCGTATGAACCGATGCTGCCCCGCTTGAATGTGACTCCCATTCGCGAGTGGAAGGAGCGGGCGGAAGACCCATCCCTTTCGGCGGACGGCGAGGGGGTTCGCGTTTTTGGGCTGCTTTCCGCTGTGCAGACCAAATCCACCAAGGCGGGGGAGACCATGGCTTATGCCGTGCTGGAGGACAGAACCGGTTCGATTAACCTGATTTTTTTCCCCAAAGCGCTGTCCCGGTACGGCGCCGAGGTCGCCAACGGCAAGGTGGTCACGGTTGAAGGCAGAATGAATCTTCGGGAAGACCAGCCGCCCTGTGTGCTGGTGGATCGCCTCGCCGCCGTCCCCCTGCCCCAGGACGCGCAAACCCGTCCGCCCGCCGAGCAAAGCGGCAAATACGGGCTTTACCTGCGGCTGCCCGGCAGCCGGGACCCGGTTTGGGATACGGTGAAAGCGGCTTTACAGGCAACGCCCGGGGACCGTCCGGTTTATGTTCGCTTTGCGGACAGCGGCGCCCTGGTGAAGGTGTCCGCCGTGACCGTCAGCGCCAGCCGCGCTCTCTTGCGCACCCTGCGCCGCACACTCGGGGAGGAAAATGTGGCGGTAGTGGATTGATTCCGCGCCCTGCGCGCCATGCGTTATTATATCAAAACATTTTCGCGCGGGTGCGGTGTTGCCGAAATGCGAAAAATGTGGTAACCAAGTGGCTTTCCGAACCGAACGGTGCGCCAGCGAATTGATTGCGGCCATCCCGCCCGTCGGGGGAATGCCCGGAAAATTATCGGTATTTGGGAATTGTGAACGGCAAAAGCGCGAAAATCTTTCGCAATTTTGCCGTTTTGCATAAATTTTCTTTAATTTTTTATCCTGTTGATAGAATTTCAAAATGATTTGTTAATTTTAAGTGAATTTTCTTGAAAATTCCCCGTCTTGACGGTATAATATCATAAGGCAAAAATGCGTAAAGAGTGCCTTTTTGGTGCGATGCATGGTTTCTCCCGTTGCCAAAACCCGCGGGAATATCATATTTTGTATATTCACGGGGCCTTCGGTTCATTGGACAAAAACGCGTGCATCGGGCAAAAAATATCCGGTCTTTGTGCGGTGTTGCCGTAATTTTGGGTTATTATTTTCATAGGGGTGGTTTTCGTGAAAGCAGATCTGTCTATTCGCAGCGGCGAAAGCGCGAAGGCGCGTGATTGCGGCCATATTGGCGCGCGTTTGGTGCGTTTCGTCAGGCAGCATACCGGCAAAACGGTTTTCGGGTTGGTGGCGTTGGTGCTCTCCGCGGCGCTGGTGCTTTCTTCTCTGCCTGTTTTCACCCTCACCGCCACGGCGGATCCCACCACCAGCCAGACCAAATACGCCAGCATCAACGATTACCAGAAAGCCCGCATGGCGGAAATACAACGCACGGTGTTTGATCTAACAGGCTCAGAATATGAAACCCGCTTGCAGGAATCACAGGATGAATACGGCAGTGTTATAGCACCGACTCCCATTGGAATGCTAACAGGTAGTACGGTTCAGGAAGAAAAGGATTTAGTAAGGAACTATAAGGTAAAAAATGGTAATCCTTATTTTAATTGGAAAGATCCAAGTGAAATAATTTGTAGTGATGGAGAATCTATTGAAACCCATGAAAAAAATGAGCCAGGTTTCTGGAAATGGGATGGAAAAAAGCATACCACTTTTGACAAGGCAAAATTTAAAAAGAAAGATGGAAGTCTTATTACTGCGGCCTCAGACTTAGAAACTGTGAATTTTCCTCCCAGCGTATCTACTCAAATAACTTTGAGGATATTCAATGTGGAGAATGCATATCAGTTACAGTTTGCTTTGACATATACATCACAGTATTCTAATAATTACCTAATCAATATAGTTAATGATATCGATTTATCAGGCTATGTTTACGATGAGACATCAGATCGAAATTGGTTGGCGATTAAATATGGAGATACTCAATCTGATTCTGAATCGAAAATCTATATCGAAGGTAACGGTCATACCATATACAACATGAGAACATCTAATGGCGGTCTCATTCAAATAGCCAATGCAGATTTGATTGTGAAGAATCTTGGCATATCTAATTCTATGGTATTTCAAGCTGCGAATGTGTCCAGCAGATATGATCTTAACTTTCATAATAATAATGCCGGTTTGTTGTATTCGCATATTTCTAACACAAATTGTAAAGTTTTATTATATAATGTTCACGGTCAGGATTCATACATTCAAAATTTAGATTCGCCTTATACCGGAGGCTTAACGGGCTGGAACGGAGCGACGGGTGGCGTATTCTTTCAGAACTGTTCCACCAGTAACCTCACCATTCTCGGGCAGGATCATGTGGGCGGATTAGCTTCAAATGTCTCTTCACAAGACTGCAAAAAATCATATACAGCATTGCAAGATCAACCTGATGATCCGATTCAGCGAATGAATAAATATGAGAGATTTGTAATTGATGAAGACAATACATATCCTATAGTATTTGATACCTGTTACTCTGTGGATTGCGAGTTATTTTCCATCGGGGTGGATTCCGGCGCGTTTGTTTCCTGCGGGTACGGCATCATCGCCAAAAATTGCTATACCAATAACAATATTTATTCCGATTCCAACACCGGCGGGTTTATCGGAAGAGTGGTGTATCATCAACGATTATTGGACGCAAATAAACATGCGACTTTAAGTGCCTATTTTGATTCTTGCTATTCTTCCGGAATAGTGGAGGGCAGGAACGCGATGGGCGGCTTTGTGGGGCTGGTGGCAGGTCATCGAAGAATGCAATTATCGTACACTGCCGCTGATATGGGAAATGAAGATGCTTTACAACCTACCAGTGAAACATCATCCGCGCTTTTTCACAATTGCTATTCCACTTCCGCCGTCGGGATGGATTACGCCGGGCGGTATTGTGGCGGATTTGTGGGACTGGATGACAGTGTAGGAACAAACATCGCTATTCAGCGCCATAAGGATGTTAACATGGCGGAAGAGATTGGCCCGGCAGTTACAGCAAATGGCGATACTGGTGGTGAAAAAATAACATTCAATGGTTCCGCTTACTTGAATTGTTACGCGGCGGGGGAAGTGGGCAATATCCTCACAGTGACCGATCTTCAGAAAGCGGCGAACTATGAAGCTTCGTACATTAAAAATAACGAAGGTAAAGATAACGCAACAACCACGGATAAAAAATTTCCGGGTGTAGGATCCGGTTATATTGATAAGGTTGAGATTCTTCCTTATTACCCATCGGGTGGGTTTATCGGGGCACTGGCTCCTGATCGATGGTGGGTTCCCATAACCGGGGCATATAATGGTAAGACTATTCGCAATTATGGTGCAGCCTCTGATGCAATGAATTACGCGTACGGTTATTTTGCAAATTGTTATTACGATATGCAAACCACCGGCATGCGCGAAATGGCGATCGGTATGCATGGGGGCGATTACGGTCAAGCTTATGCAAATGAAAATGATCTAACTTTCAAGTCTGGATATACGAAAGTTGATTTACAGATGAAAACTAGTAACGGCGCCTTAATAAATAATTTCTCTCTTCCCGGCGTGCAGGGATTATACACCACCACGGCGGAGGATAAGGTGCGCCGTATAGAACCGAACAACCAAGCTACAGATCCCAACCGTGCCTGTTACGGCCTTACGGAATTCCCAGTTCAGGATGAGAATACAGGCGTGCAGATGTGGATGGATAGCTGCACACCGGCATATGAAACAGAGGGAACCGGTGATCAAGGAGCTCGTGATGATAAAATTTTACGTTGCGCCCATTGGCGGTATGAAAAAGGGTATTATCCGCAATTAAGGGCGTTTGTGAATATTCACAATGAAGCCAATTCCCTTGAAAATCATTTTAACGAATTTACACAACAGCAGATACCGGAATCTCCGTTTTATGTTAAACCGATGCCGGATACGGATTCGGATAAGGAAGTGAAATATGATCCATATGCTTATAATGTCGATAAATCCATTCAGGTCAACACCGCGCACAACGATACCATAGTGCTTCGCGCGTACCGTTACGCGCAGGCCTCCACTGCGGCGGTTATGCTGGATACATACAATTATATCATGAGTGCGTCCGGCTCCCTGTATTCCGACAGAGACTGGGCAGTGGCTCTTGCCGAAAACGAAATGAAATTCAATCCGCATACAGGTTATTGGTCGGTTTTCTACGATGGACTGAATGCTGGGACATATCACTTTAAAGTTCACGCGAACGATAACATGACATATAATTACGGTGCGAATAAATTCGACGACAGCGTCAATTGCACTTTCGAGGTGTCACAAGACGGCACCGACGTGGTGATTCGCTTTAAGTACACCGATCTCTTTTCCACCGCATTCCAGATTTGCGTGGATGTATATAACGGTGAGTGTACGCCGTCTCACGTGAATGATGAGGAGTATAATGCTAAAAAATATACGTATGATACCTACGATGGCACAATCGATCACACGGTTACTTTCGGTTCGGCGAAGGTGTATTCCCTGATCGGCAATCTGCCCGGCTGTAACGATTGGAACACCAATATTGATATGGTGGAAACCACAGACAACCCCGATTTGGTGGAAACCGAGCTGAATTTTCCTGTTACGCTTTTTACCAAGGACCAACAGGGGGCTTATATTCCATTGGAGTATTCCTTTAAGGTTCGTGTCGGTACCGATTGGACAGAAAACTACGGTTACGATGGGGCACTCGACGGCACCAATATGACATTCACTTTAAAGCAGCCTACCAAAGTTAAATTCCAATTTAACCGTTCCACCCACAAGGTTACGTTGTTTATTGATGTCCTAAATTACGGTTATGTCCAGTCGGATTTTACTCCCGGCCCGGAAGATCAGGATAAATTAGAAGCCTTGCAAGCGTATTGCGAAGAAAGTTATATCGCGGATCACAATGTGTACAATTATACCACATACACCGTTGTCAGCGATATTGTAGATTTGGTGGGCGAAGAAAACCGTTGGGGTTCCGCTCAGTCTGTTGCCGAAAAGAGCAAGATTGCTAGCGAGGGCGTGATGACCACCAGTTCCAACTCCGGGTCCTTTATCAAAACGTATCAAGAGGTTCCCACGGGAGCGAATTATCAAATTCGTATTCTCCCTTACGATACAACCTTTCAATCGGCGCAAGACAACGATACCAACTATTTCTTCTATATTCAAAATAATCGGGATGATCCGCAAACTTGTACTTTAACCATTACCTATACGCCCGCAACTGAGGAAATACCCGCAACGGTCATATATAATGCTTTCGGAGATGATTCTCAACAACCATTAACAATTAAAGATAGTTTTATTCCTAGTAACGCAGATTATCCATATGTGGTCGGCGGCGATGAGAACCTCATTAAAGATACTGTAGGCGGTTTGGCGTGGCTCGGAAGCGATAAGACCAAGATCCCGACAAACGATCCGAGTGGGGAACCAACGTCAGAAGAAATTAGTGATTATGTTCAAAGGGCAAAAGATGCGGGCAGGATGGACAAGGCTGGAGGGAATTATACCAAAAAGTTTACAGGACTTCCGGCCAGCGATACGGGTTACGCGTTTAAGATTTTCGGAGACGGAAATGTGGATTTCGGCTTTGGCGTAAAAGGCGGCACTTCCAACATCACCTTTAAGCTGACCGAACCGGCAGATGTAACCGTTACCTTTAACCCGGATAATCACTTAACCAAAGTGGAATCAACCCCCAAAGAAGCCTTAAGCATGACGGAATATGTCGTCACCGGTACCGAAAATCTCATGGGCAGAACATGGGATTTTGCAACCGCCGTGATGAATTTCAATTTGCAATCCGGGTTGTATGAATATATCATCGGAGCAAATGGCTTACTAGAAAGTCCGGTTCCCGGTCGAAATGATTACGCTTTTAAAGTTATCGAAAAAGGAATCGATAGCGGCTCGAATATATCTTTTCACTTAAACAATGATGCTTATATTAAGGTGACATACGATCCCAAAACAGCGAAAGTCGAATATGAGGCATATAATGATGTGGGATGTACTTCGCAGATAGTACATAATACAGCCTTTTCGGATATTGTCGCCACTTCCTATTCTGTTTTGGGCGATGACGGGCTTACGGGGTATAAGTGGCTGGGCTTAATGCCCAACGGCGATCCGTACGATGATCCGGTAAAAAGGAAAGAAATGGAAGCAGCGGCTACAAAAGCCGGACGTTTAGAGGAAACCTCCGGTAGCGTAGATCCCGAACCTAATAAAGAAGATACAGATAATCGTCGGATTTATTCAAAGAGATTTAATAATGTTGCGGTTGGCGTAGAGGGAGCCATCAAAGCGTATTCTTTCAAAGTTGCCGTCAACGGCAACTGGGACAGCGGCATATCCTATGGCGACGGGCCCAACAACTTTATCCTGAATCTTGCCAATACCGGTTTTATCACCAACCCTCGCGGCAGCGGGTACAGTTCCTGCGATGTGGTTGTTTACTTTAAGGCGCCTGATGGTACTTTCCCGGCGAAAATCTGGGTGGAAACTTTTGCGCCCGGCGGAACCAAAACGGATATGCGGTATTATCTGGATACGGTGAACGATGAAGACTGGGTTTGGTATGTGGTCGGCGATGCTTCTTTGGCGTCTTTCGATGTCAACTTTACCGGGGAGCCCACGGTATACGATACGGTGCGCGACATTACCCATGGTATCCGGTTTACAGACGGTTCGGATTCTCTTCAAAAGGGCGTCGCGTGGGAGATGGCGGATGAGAAGAACACCGGCGAAGGATATATCGATAAATTCGGCGGAAAAGCCGACAGTTCACTAAATGGAAATACCGGTTTCACGCTCGATTTCACCGTAGATGGAAAAAAAGCTCAGGTCAAATACGATGAAGACATTATTACATTAGATACTTCGGTGGATACGGGCGATGCTATCGGGTACGAGGAAAAAGCCGCGCAGGGGTATAATCAGGGCCTTGGCAAATATATGGTGCTTACAGAACTTCAAGCGAAGTTAAACGATTTTCATCTGGATGATCCTAACAATCCAACCTATCATACCGCCTACCGAAATTTTATCGGGTTCCCCATCCCGTATACCGTGGATCGTTTCATGCCCGGAAAGCAATTTCTTGCGGTGCACGCTTACGGGCTGGGCACCAATGAGGCGTATAACCGCTGGAAAGCGGTGCGTATTGTGTACGATCAGCTGGTGCTCCGCGCGGAGGATCTTCGTGAGAAATCCGAGCAATTGTTGTTGCGCTTGGGAAACAACAATGGTAGTTTGCGAGATTATATTACACAAAATGGCGGTACGGATGATGAAGAGGGAAATGTGGTTGATGTTACAACATTAACAGGAATTCCGCTGTTAAATGCATTTTTAAAGAAATTGGACGAAATAGACAACGCTCGTTATCAGTATTATGTGGATTTGGATGGTTTCGATTATTTGAAGTATTTGGGCGAATGGAAAACACTGCATGAATGGCTCCATCAAGCTATGAAAGATACACAGAATTACGGGATTGAATTTCCGTCCGATAACCCTCAACATCCGGATGATGATTTCTTCTTCAGTGATGACGTCAAACCGTTGGACGCTCCTTATGTTCCGGAAGTGCGCACCAGCCCGGAGAAAGGTGAATACGCGCAAATTACGGGTATGCGTATTTTGCGCCTGATCCCTAAAGGATATATCGAAGCGGGCAATGATGCGACAGTCGCGGTGTTGGAAAACGATACTACCACAGAAGAAAATCGCAAAAACGTGGTGGTGTATGACGCGGAGAATCCTTCCCCCAATGTCACGGCAAGTTTCACAGATGATTCGGATGCGGCAAATACAGCCATCGATACAAAGGCGTTTACCTATTACAATTTTGCCTTCATGATGGGTTACGCCATCACCGATAAGATTGGTTTGGGGATTTACGACAATTACGATCATCAGGATCAGCCATATATAGGTTCTTATGGTATTACCAAATATTTGAACGATTCAAGAGATGAGGATGACAATAGAGAAATCGGCAAATATTATGCCATGACGTCCGCTTATACTCAGACGGATGGGTATAATGATTTGGAAAAAATCCCCGACCCATCTGATCCTACGCATTCGAATTATCTGGAAACTGATGGGTTTTATCGTGATGAAAACGGCAATTTGTTTAACGCAAGTAAGAATCCTCAGGATGCTAGCACATATTCCAATCTTTCCGTCGGCACATTGGAAGACCAGATATTAATCGGCGATTCGGTTGAAAAAGATACCGGAAAAACGGATCCGAGTAATCCGGAACAACCCTTAAAAGGCAAAGGCCAGACAATCATAAAAATTTATCAAGTGTACAATAAGGGAACCGATGAAGAGACGGAAACCATTGTGCAAACCGAGCAACCGAAAAATAACGATGACAAAGCGGAGAGATTTGAAAATTATCGCAAGTGGACAGGCCGCGAGAAGTTCACCAGAGAAGACGCGAACGACGGCAGCGGCACGGATAAAGATATCGATCTGGACGGCGCCGATTACCGGGTGAAAATGTACTGGATGATGAACGACGGCAGATATTTTGAGGATTCCAAAGACGTCAAGATTCTGTATAATTACGCAGGCATCGAAAAGTATATTGTCGATCCGGAACGGGAAGCTCCCGATAACCTCACGGATCAAACCACGGACGAGGCCGCAGGCAGCGCGGGCATCATCAATTTGGCAAATAATACAATCACCTATTATCTGCATTATACCAACTCCGTCAGCGCGGATCCCGTGACTTTCTCCATTCTGGATATCTTCCCCTTTAAGGGCGACGAAAGATTGTCGGAACAAATTGGGGTGGATGAACAGGCAAACGCCAATAAACATACCGCTTTGGGCTCAACTGAAAATAGAGATTTCAAGTTCAAGCTAAAAGAAATCGATATTCGCCCGACTTCTGTACGGGAGGACAATGCCCAGAACGCGAGCATCCTCGGAATTTATTATTCCACAAATCCTGATGTTCGGCAACATTTATATGATGACACGGGAAATGTGGATGATAAGGCGGCGCAGCGGCTGGGTGTAAAACCCGCTCCGGATGAACTCGAGGTCTTTAATGCTGATAAGGAGAATCCTAATACGCCTCCTGTTCAAGTAGAGGCGATGACAGCATACAAATACGGAGAAATCATTGACCCTGAGTTGGGTAACTGGAAAAAGGTTGGCCTTAATAACGAGGATACCAATCATTACGGCGTGTACTCTTTTGAGGATGTAGAAGATGTAACCGCTATTGCCGTTACCGGTATTCAGCTGCAATCTGCCGACGGCGTGGAAGTTCGTGTGACATTGGAATACGGAGGTGTTCCAAACGATGATTTGTACAATAACGGCTTTTACTGGTCCGGGTATGATGCGCATTGGCAATATCAACCGGGTATTAAAAATGAAATGGAGTATACGCAAGAAACGGGCATTACGAAGCCTGTTCGTACCACGGTGGTCGGCAGAGACCTCACCGGCGATGTCTGGCTCGATTCCGATACCGACGGAGAATGGGACGCAAATGAACCGGCTATCGAAAACGTCAAGGTTTCCTTGGTGCCGTATACTTCCGAAGGGATATTAAATTTTCAATCAGATACTGTAAAAGTAATCTTTACCGATAACACAGGCCATTATCATTTCCCGTATAAAGATTTACGCGCCGGGGATTTCCGCATTGTCTTTTCCGCTCCGGATGATGGAAATGTAACCCTGCATTCAAAGGATGGCACGGTAGAAGATCAAATTATTCCATTTAATACTCTCAATATCTCCAAGACAAATGGCGAAACGGACGAGATGGATTACAATATTTCCCATATCCAGACAGCAGGGGATGCGCCGGCGTATTATATCGATTTGGTCGGTGAGAAAAATCTTCCGAATAAACAAACCATTCTCGATACCGCCGATGTCGCCTTTGGCGTGAACATCGATAAAGTAGACCCGGCGTATTATTACCGCATGCGTCAAGATCTCGCCTTGACCGATTCCTTGGGCTCCATCACCATCGTGAAAAAGGGTGAGGACGGTAATGCACTTTCCGGTATTCAATTTAAGGTGGAATACAAAGACGGTGAAGATTGGGTGCCGCTGACGTATAATATTATCGATGGCGTATACGATATTGATGAAACCGGTCAGGGTTCGGTTGGCCCGATCTTCACCACCGGTTCTGACGGAACGATTACCCTTCCGAATCTTCTCCAAACCCAGTACCGCATCACCGAAGTGGTGACAGAGGGCGATCTCAACCCGCTGGTCGGCCCGATTGTGGTTACGCTGCCGTATGATTCTAAGGCAAATCAAAGTAATATTGTCACGGTTACAGATGGCAAGGAGCCAGATGGTGACACGTGGTTGGATATCACCATCACCTTAACCAACACCACCAAGCTCAGCGATTATCTGCCGATGTCCGGCGAAAGCCGGCCCTTCCCGTACTGGATTCCGGTGTGCGGCGTACTGCTCATCGGGATTGGCGCGGCCGCGGTGATTTACGGCATAAAGCGCAAACAGTCCCGCAATCGCGCGCGGTAAATAATCCGTAGTTTGCAGGTGTCTGCCTCGGGCGGTTCGCCCGCCGGCGCGCAAACGGCACGCAAAATTATGTGATTAGCGCGATTACGCGCGCAGATGTTCGATTTTGAGGATAATGAGCGGCGCCGCAATGGCGTATGGCTTTTGCGGCGCCGCTCACGAAAGCGAATGGAGGAAACAACAATGAAACGGTTTATGGCGGTTCTGGCGGGGGTCGTGTTGCTCCTCAGTTGCCTTCTTCCTCTGATCTCCGTCGGCGAGGAAACCTTGCCGCAGCTTCAAACAACCGGTGATGCTGAAAGTCCGCAGCTCATCACCACCGGCACGCTCACGGTAAATTATACATCCGGTACCGGATTTATCGCGTATCAGGTCATTTCGATTGGCGCAAATAATGCGCAAGAAAAAGATTTCTCCCCTGTTTTCTCGGTGACGAAAAATTTTGAGTCCGTTTTTACCGGAATTGGTATTGATAAGTCGGATTATTCCGTGATTCTTCAATTGTTGAAGAAAAACTTGGTTGCATTAAAAGACGTTGCTGCAAAACTTACTACTCCGGATTCTGCGGATGCTCCAAATCCCGAGGGCGCTGTCCGCGTGGTGGTCGAAAAGACCGCTGAATCCCCCGAAGCGACAACCACCGCCGAGGGAACCGGTGAATATGTCTTTGCCGATCTCCCGCTGGGGATTTATTTAGTGGTAGAAACGGGGGATCCAACCGCCACCTCCTCTTCCGAAACCACTACAACAACTGCGCCGCCCGCCGCCGCGGCGGAGGAAGATCCTCCTCCCGATTCCGAATCGCCATCGCTTTCTGTGATTGCCTCCGTTCCGCAATTAACCATATCCGCCAATAAGCCCGCGTGGAAATACGACCCTGTGCTCACCTTGGGCGAAACGCCGCAAATTGATTATACCAGCCTCGATTTGAACAAAAAAGCCAGCCTCACCTTGAATAAATATAAACCCGGCGCGGATACCAACGGGGACGGCGTTCCGGATGACCCAAAAATGGCCGTCGCCGGCGCGCAATTCACCGCGTACCAAGTGGCGAAATATTATACGGACGGTAACGGAAATACTCGCTTAGAAGTCACTCCGAATTTCGCTGCCATTCCGGAACTTGCGGCACTTTTTACCGATCAAGACGGACTGTCTTATGGCAGCACACAGGAGCTTCGCAATCTTATTCCCAAAATGGTGCTCAGCGCCGCTAATGTCCAATCCGGAACTGGCGGGGCAATATATAAATCCGAGGAAATAAAATCACCGGCACCTGATGAAGCTCCCACCGGCCAATATACTTTCAAAGATATGGCGCTGGGCATTTACCTGATTGTGGAAACCAAAGTGCCGGCAGATTATATGATTTCCAGTTCCTCCTTCCTTGTTTCCCTGCCCGAATGGATTCAGGATACCGATATCGAAGGCGCTTCCGGCGAATGGGTCTACGATGTCACCGCCTACCCGAAAGACGACGTTGTAAAATTGGAGAAACAAATTGTGTTGCCGAAAGATCACAATACAGAAAAAACACATGAAGATGTTGGCATTTTAGGTGATGCACATGAGGAAGACCAGTCCGGATTAGATATCCCGATCGCTGAAGATAAAACAGAAGGCGATAAAGCCCGCGGCCATATCGGCGATACGGTGCATTACCAAGTCACCAGTAATTTCCCTGTTTATTCGTTCGACGGCTTAGATGCAACACAGTTACAAGAGCAGTTATCCGCCATCACCTTTACTTTTACCGATACCATGAGCAAAGGACTTGAGTTTCAGGAGAGTACCTTCAAGGTAAAGGTGGGCACAGATCCGGATTTTAAGCCATTATCAAAAAATGCCTATACACTAACACATTCAGAACAATCCGACGGTTCCACTTTGATTACGGCTAAATTTGATTGGGCAACAATTTATCCGGATTATCAAGGCAAAGGTATTATCATTTCATACGATGCCGTTATCGGTGCCGACGCCGATGTTACGGAAGCCGGCAACCCGAATGAAGCCTTGGTGGAATATACCAACGATCCCGCCGCGAACGGCAGGGGCGAAACGCCGCCAAGCGAAACCACCGTTTATGTCGAGTTGGAAACCGTCGATCTCACGGTGACCAAAACCTTCGACGGCAAGCCAGTTGGGACCGAAGATGGTCAGAAAAACGTCACGAATCCGCAGGATGTGGCCTTCAGCATGACCAGAGAAGTAGGAACGCCGGAAGCATCAACCAGGCAACTGGTTTGGTTTATCCGGGAACCGGCCAATCTCGATGCGATAGAACCGTTGGATCCTCAGGATTACACCTACACCGTGTATTGCTGGGGAAATGCGCCTGTGGCGCAAAATACCGATGATAAAGTACAGTCAGATGGTAACGGATATACCGTCCAATTGAATGGTGTGGGAGAGGCCAAGACCTTAACCAAAGTATTGAACCCCAATCAGTCCGATGGCAAGATGGTCATTAAGGGTCTGCCCGAAGGCGCCTATACCCTCACGGAAGATGAATCTCTCCCCGGGTATAACAAATACCCCAACGAGATTACCGTAACCGTTAAAAAAGATGAAAGTGGCAAGCTCACGCTCGAAGCAACGAATTTACAGCCGGATGGGGAGAGCGATCAGACAGTTGGTCAGCCTCAAACAGCGGAAGATCCTTTCACCTTTTGGGTCGATAACAGCAAAGCGCCGCTGCTGCCCTCCACGGGCGCGGGCGGAATCATCGCGATGATTCTGGGCGGATTATTGCTCGGGTTTGGCGCGTGGGCGCTGTACACCGCTTTGAATAAGCGCAAAGAGCGGGCCGCCGGCGCGGCCGGCGCGGCGGATTAACCGCGAAGTAGGTTTATTTTGGAACATTGGGCAATGCGCCAAAGGGGTACGGCGCGGCGCCCCGTGTATATAAGGGGAAGGCGCGGCTTGGGCGATGCTCATCCGGCAATGAGCAAAGCGGGCGGCGCCCCCCGGAGAGAAGGAATATCAATGGGTCGGATCAAGCGTAGCCTTGCGGTGCTGTTGGCTGTGCTGCTTCTGGCGAGTGCCGTTTGCATTCCTGCGGCGGCGAGCACCTCGAACCCGATGAAGGGCATGGACGTTTCCTATTTCCAGGGGGACATCAACTTTGCCAAAGTAAAATCGTCGGGAATTGAGTTTGCGATTCTTCGCGAGGGGTACAGGCAGACAACGGATACCAAATTTTTCAGCTACGCCAAGGGTTGCAAAGACAACGGTATTCCGGTTTTGGGCGTCTATCACTTCAGCTACGCCCTGAACGCGGAACAGGCCAAACAGGAAGCAAAGACCTGCATTCAGAACGTTCAGAAAGCAGGGCTGGGCAAAGACGTGATTATATTCTACGATTTCGAATATGATACCGTCACGAAAGCGAAGAACCAAGGCGTAACCTTGGGTTCCAAACAGTGCAACGCGTTTACCAAAGCGTTTTGCGAGTATGTGACGAGCCAGGGTTACAAAGCGGGAATTTACGCGAACGGTGATTACTATAAGAATATGTACGATAAGAACCTTCTCTCTCAGTACGTATTCTGGTTAGCGGATTACAGCGGTTCGCCGGATTATTCCTGTGATTTTCATCAATACACCAGTTCCGGCAAAGTCAGCGGCATCAGCGGCAATGTGGACCTCAACTACTATTACGGGAAACGGCCGACAACCGGTTCGTCCTCCTCGTCTTCGTCCTCTGCCGGCAGTGCCAAAGTGAGATCGAGAAGCGCGGTAGTATCCCTGCTTCAGTCGTGGGTTGGCAAGAAGGAATCCGACGGCAGCTATAAATCCATCATCAATATTTACAATTCCTATAAAGGAACCTTCCCCAGAGGAACCAAGATGGATTACAGCTGGGCGTGGTGCGCTTGCACATGGTCTGCGGCGGCAATCCAGTTAGGATATACCGATATTATGCCCATCGAGATTAGCTGCTATTATCTGGTCGAGGCCGCGAAGAAGAAAGGCTGCTGGGTGGAAAACGATGCGTTTATCCCGCAGCCCGGCGACGCGATTCTCTACGACTGGGACGACAGCGGCAGAGGCGACAATACCGGAACGCCGGATCACATCGGAACGGTGGAAAAAGTCAATTCTTCCGCCCGGACGATGACCATTATCGAAGGCAATTACAGCGACTCTGTAAAGCGTCGCACCGTTTCATTCAACGCTACGGGTATTCGCGGATTTATCACCCCGAAATATACTTCCGATACCGGCGCCGCCAAGTCTCTTGACGAGGTCGCCCAGGAAGTGCTTGCCGGACTTTGGGGCAACGCGGAAGCGCGTATTGCGGCGTTGAAAGCTGCCGGGTACGACCCGGACGCGGTGCAAAGACGGGTGAATGAACTGCTCGGCATCGAGAATCCCGAACCCGCCCCCGCACCGAAGAAGACTGTGGACGAATTGGCTCAGGAAGTGCTGGACGGACTTTGGGGCGATGCGGACGCGCGTATTGCAGCGCTGAAAGCCGCCGGGTATGACCCGGACGCGGTGCAAAAACGTGTGAACGAACTGCTCGGTGTTCAGTCTCCCGCTCCTGTGCCGCAAAAATCCGTCGATGAGGTGGCCAAAGAAGTGCTTGCCGGGCTGTGGGGCAACGCGGATGCGCGCATCGCGGCGCTGAAAGCCGCCGGGTACGACCCGGACGTGGTGCAAAAACGCGTGAACGAACTGCTCGAAGAGCAAAAAGCCGCCTCCAAGAAGAGCATCGCTCAGGTCGCTCAGGAAGTTATCGACGGCAAATGGGGCACCGGCCAAACACGCATCAATAAACTGAAAGCCGCAGGGTATGACCCCGATACCGTGCAGAAGAAAGTGAATGAGCTGCTCAAGGCCAAAGCCACCCCCAAGACCTACAAAGTCGTCAGGGGCGACAATCTCACCAAGATTGCGAAGAAATACGGCACCACGCCGAGCGCTATCGTGAAGGCGAACAAAGCCAAATATAAGAAAATCACCTTGAATTACATCGAGATAGGGTGGAAACTCACGATTCCCGCGTAAGGGCATTGCGCGCGCCGCTGTTGCGGAAAAGCGCCTTGCGCACCCGCATCCGCGAATTGGCGTGTAATGCCTGAAAGCTAATGTTCGGCGCCCTTTGGTGATGAGGCTTCCCTTTTGGCTTTTCCATTCGGCTTTTCGGCAAAAGTTGCTCCATTGGCTTTCGAGCCGTAAACGGCCGTTCAGCCACAGCGGCTTTGCCGTAAGACGGGATTTTTAAGCCGGGAGCTGGGAATGTGTTTTATCTCAAAGAGCCTTTTGGGGCGGCGCCAAAGCTTGCGCGAACATCGGATGTTTTCACAAATTTCGGCGGCCGGGCCGAAAACCGGATTTGCAGTCGGCAAACTTGGGGCAAAAGCGGATCTTTATCTGTTCTTTTATCTCTGTCGGGTAATCCCGCTTTTGCCTCAGGTTTTGTCATAAGCGCCCTTTTCCCGCCCGAAAACCGAAATTCATCGGTGTTTTCGTTTAATCGGTATTTTCAAAAAATCCCCGCGGATTTCCCGCGGGGATTTTTTCATAAATATTTCATATAATAATGGACAAGACGCCCGGTCTTTGCAACGTAAAGATGCCCGGTCTTTGGGCAGGCATCACGCGGCAGCCGGCCTTATGTGCGGTGTTGCCTAAATATATCATGTCTTTAACCTCATCGGTTCATTGATTCAAGTTTAATTCGCAGGCGCCCCGTTCGGTTCGGAAAGCCACTTTTGCACGGTGGGTATGCTGACTTTGACCATTTTGGCAATTTTTT